>NZ_JAAOQS010000004.1:0-191715 GCF_011603105.1 Rhodococcus sp. A14
CGGCGCAGCCCGTCCTTGACGATGTGCGCGATCTCGTAGGAGAACGCCGGGTCGTAGGCGACGGCGGCCGGGTTGGTCGAGGCCAGCAGCAGCGAGTGCCCGTCGGCGTGCTGGAGGCCTTCGCCGGTGAGGGTGGTGCGGCCGGCGGTGGCGCCGAGCACGAAGCCGCGGGCCATCTGATCCGCGGCGGCCCACAGGCCGTCGCCGGTGCGTTGGAACCCGAACATCGAGTAGAAGATGTACAGCGGGATCATCGGCTCACCGTGGGTGGCGTAGGAGGTGCCGACCGCGGTGAACGAGGCGGTCGAGCCGGCCTCGTTGATGCCCTCGTGCAGGATCTGCCCGATCTCCGACTCCTTGTAGGCGAGCATCAGGTCCGCATCCACCGCGGTGTACAGCTGGCCGTTGCGGTTGTAGATCTTCAAAGAGGGGAACCAGGAGTCCATCCCGAAGGTGCGGGCCTCGTCCGGGATGATCGGCACGATCCGCTTGCCGATCTCCTTGTCCCGCAACAATTCCTTCATGATCCGCACCAACGCCATGGTGGTCGCGACCTGCTGCTTGCCGGAGCCCTTGCGGACCACGTCGTAGGTCGAGTCCGCCGGCTGCGGCAACGGCGCCGGGCTGGTGCGGCGCTGCGGCAGGAACCCACCCAACGCGCGGCGCCGGTCGAGCATGTACTGGATTTCCGGGGCATCGGGGCCGGGGTGGTAGTACGGCGGCATCTTCGGGTCCTTCTCCAACTCTTCGTCGGAGATCGGGATGCGCTGCAGGTCCCGGAAATTCTTCAGATCATCGAGGGTCAGCTTCTTCATCTGGTGGGTGGCGTTGCGGCCCTCGAAGTGCTTGCCCAGGGTGTAGCCCTTGATGGTGTGCGCCAGGATCACCGTCGGCTGCCCCTTGTGCGCCATCGCCGCCGCATACGCGGCGTAGATCTTGCGGTAATCGTGGCCGCCGCGCTTGAGGTTCCAGATGTCCTGATCGGACAGGTTCGCGACCAGTTCCTTCGTCCGCGGATCCCGGCCGAAGAAGTGCTCGCGCACGTACCCGCCGTCGTTGGCCTTGTAGGTCTGGTAGTCGCCGTCCGGGGTGACGTTCATCAGGTTGACCAGGGCGCCGTCGCGGTCCGCGTGCAGCAGTGCGTCCCACTCGCGGCCCCAGACCACCTTGATCACGTTCCAGCCGGCGCCGCGGAAGAACGACTCCAACTCCTGGATGATCTTGCCGTTGCCGCGGACCGGGCCGTCGAGGCGCTGCAGGTTGCAGTTCACCACAAACGTGAGGTTGTCGAGGCCCTCGGTGGCCGCCACATGCGCCAGACCCCGCGATTCGGGTTCGTCCATCTCGCCGTCACCCAGAAACGCCCACACGTGCTGGTCGGAGGTGTCCTTGATGCCGCGGTCGTGCAGGTAGTGGTTGAACCGGGCCTGGTAGATCGCGTTCATCGGGCCCAGACCCATGGACACGGTCGGGAATTCCCAGAAGTCCGGCAGCAGCCGCGGGTGCGGGTACGACGGCAACCCGCCGCCCTCGTCGGCGTGCGAGTGTTCCTGCCGGAACCCGTCCATCCGCTCCGCCGGGATCCGCCCCTCCAAAAAGGCGCGGGCGTAGATGCCCGGCGAGGCATGCCCCTGAATGAAGATCTGATCCCCACCACCGGGATGATCCTTGCCGCGGAAGAAGTGGTTGAACCCCACCTCGTACAGCGCCGCCGACGACGCATACGTCGAAATGTGGCCACCGACCCCGACCCCCGGCCGCTGCGCCCGGGTCACCATCACCGCCGCGTTCCACCGGATGAACGCCCGATACCGGCGCTCGGTCTCCTCGTCACCCGGGAACCACGGCTCGTTCTCCGTCGGGATGGTGTTCACATAATCGGTCGACGTCAACGCCGGCAGGGCGACGTGCTTCTCCCCGGCCCGCTCGAGCATCCGCAACATCAGATACCGGGCACGGGTCGGTCCGGACCGGTCCAACAGTCCGTCGAACGATTCCAACCACTCCGTGGTCTCGTCCGGGTCGATATCCGGCAGATAAGACGCAACACCCTCACGGATGACGCGAACCGAGCCGGCGCGGCCGGTGTCTACGGAGGTCGTGGTCTGTTCGAGCAAAGGGATACTCCATCGTTGCGGGCGCGGGATAGGGCGCCGTAGTGGCCGTCCGGGGTGAGGACGAAGCTGTACAACTCACTGCACAGGTGACTACCGCGGTTTCGCGAGCGGCCATCCCGTGATCTGCTTGGGACGCGGGGGCGCGTAGGTGCGCACCTTCGAAGTCGAGAGACCCAACCCTACAAGAGATTCCGCTAACTTGACAGCCGCACTGACGCCGTCGACCACCGGAACGCCGGTGCGATCCCGGATTCGGTCGTCGAGGCCGGCCATTCCACCGCAACCGAGGCAGATCACCTCGGCCTTGTCTTCGCGCACAGCAGCTTCGGCCTCGTCGACGATCGCCTCGATCGTGCGCTCGGGGTCGGATTCCAGCGCGAGGACGGGCAGACCGCTCGCGCGTACACTCGCGCACTTGACGTCGAGGCCCGCGAGCCGGAGCCGGTCTTCGATGAGCGGCACGGTGCGGTCGAGCGTGGTGACCACGGAGTACTTGTGCCCCAGCATCATTGCGATACTTGCGGACGCCTCGGTGATGTCGACGACGGGTACGTCGAGCAACTCCTGCAGGCCTTCCCGGCCGTGTTCGCCGTATCCGGCCTGGATCACCGCGTCGTACGGTTCCGGGTACGACCGCACCCGGTCCATCACCGCGATCGCGGCGAGGTAGCTCTCGAAGTTTCCTTCCACGGATTCCGCACCGATCTCCGGTGTGAGCCCGACGATCTCGGTACCGGGTGCCGCGGCGGCCTCGGCCTGTTTGGCGATGGCGTCCGTGATGGACGTGGTGGTGTTGACGTTGACGACGAGAATGCGCATCGAAAGCTCCTGTCAGTGGTCGCCGTGGCCGCTGTCCACGGCGATGGACTCGCCGGACACGTCCACGTACTGCCGGGTGCGGTCGCCGACGACCGCGTAGATTGCTGCCGCCAGGCCGGCGCCGATGAACCAGGAGAACGGGGCGACGAGATGGAAGGCGGGGACGATCGCGAACAGGGTACTGACGAGCGCGGCGGGAACGAGGGCATAGATCGCCCGCAGGTTGAATCCCTTGCGGTAGTAGTAGGGTCCGGTCGGGCTGTCCGAGTAGAGGGCGGGTACGTCGACCTTCGTGCGGCGGATGAACCAGTAGTCGACGAAGATGATGCCGAACAGCGGGCCGAGGACGGCGCCGAGGCCGCCGAGGAAGTAGTTGATCACCACGGGGCTGTCGTAGAGGTTCCAGGGCAGCAGGACCACGCCGATGCAGGCGCTGATGATGCCGGCCTTGCGGAAGCTGATCTTCTCGGGTGCGAGGTTCGACAGCACGTACGACGGTGCGACGAAGTTCGCCATGACGTTGACGGCCATCGTCACGATCACGAGGGCGAGGCAGGCCAGCGACAGGAACAGGGTGTTCGGGATCGCCGCGACGATGTCGGTGGGGCTGTCGATGATGGTGCCGTCGATCTGGAACTGGGCGCCGCACAGGATGAACGCGATGACGGCGAACGCGAGGACGTTGACGAACAGTCCCCAGAAGTTGCCGCGCACGACGGCGGTCTTCGACGGGGAGCGCCGCGAGAAGTCGCAGAAGTTGAGGATCAGGGTGCCGTAGATCGACATCCAGAGGGCCGCGCCTGCGAAGACCTGCCGCCACATCTCCCCGCCCGAGGCGGGCTGATCGGACGTCCACGCGATGGAGAAGTCGGCGCGGAACAGCATCCACAGGGCGAGCGAGCCGACCGTGACCAGGATCAGCGGGCCGGCCAGGCTCTCGAATCGGCGCACGGCCTCCATCCCGTAGACGAGGACGACGATCTGGATCGCCCAGATCCCGATGAAGCAGATCCATCCGAGGCTGGAGAGTCCGAGGATCGAGTTCTGGTCGAAGCGGTCGAGCGACGGCGCCACGGCGACGAGGAAGATCCGGAAGACGATCGACGCGAGGTAGGTCTGGATTCCGAACCAGACGATCGCGATGACCGCGCGGACGATGGCGGGAATCTGGGCGCCGCGGATTCCGAAACTGATCCGGCTCATCACGGGGAAGGGCACGCCCGTCTTCTGTCCCATGAAGCCGGCGTAGGTCATCGCGACGCAGACGATGACCGCTCCGATCATGAGCGACAGGATCATGTGGCCGCCACCCAGTCCGAGCGCGAACAGGCCGATGGCGAACGAGTAGTTCGCGATGTTGTGGACGTCGTTGGTCCACAACGTGAAGATGCTGTAGCTACCCCAGCGGCGACCCGAGGCCTTCGTGGGTGCCAGGTCCAGGTTGTAGAGTGTGGTACTCGTCTTGGTCGCTGTCGGCGTCGGCGTCGGCGTCGCGACGGTAGCGGTGTGCCGCGAGACTGTGTCGTCTATGAGCATGTGCCTGTCCTTGCGTGGCGGCGAACGAACTTCCGTATCACGGAAAGCTTGTTCCATTGTCCCTCCAAGTGTGAGCCAGGCAACAGTGACCGGTCAATGATTTCCGCAGGATATATCTTGGTTCCCTACCACCCGGAACACGACAAACCCGCTGTAGCACTAGATCTTTCGGATCCAGACCCATGCAAGGGTGCGGCGGCGTCAGGCCAGACCGCGGCTGAGCAGCCGGCCCCGGGGGGCCTCGTCGAGGTCGATCCGCTTGCCGGCCAGCCAGGTACTGCGCACGACGCCGGCGAGGGCACGCCGGTCGTAGGCGGAGACGGGATTCTTGTGCTGCAGGGCGGCCGCGTCGACGACGAACGCCTCCTCGGGCGCGAACACGGCGAAATCCGCCGCATACCCCAGCGCGATGTGCCCTTTCGTGTTCAGCCCGACCTGTTCGGCGGGGTTCTCCGCCATCCACCGGACCACGTCGTTCAGGCTGTGCCCGCGACGTTTGGCCTCCGACCACACCGCGGACAGTGACACCTGCAGCGAGGCGATGCCGCCCCACGCCACACCGAAGTCGCCGATGTCGAATCTCTTGAGGTCGACCGTGCACGGGGAGTGATCGGTGACGACGCAGTCGATCACGCCGTCGGCCAGTCCCTGCCACAGCAGCTCACGGTTCCCGGCCTCGCGGATCGGCGGGCAGCACTTGAATTGCGTTGCTCCCGAGGGAATCTCCTCCGAGACGAACGACAGATAGTGCGGGCACGTCTCCACGGTGAGCTTCACGCCGTCCTTGCGTGCCGACGCGATCATCGGCAACGCGTCGGAGCTCGACAGGTGCAGAATGTGCACCCGGCACCCGGTCCACCGCGCCAGCTCGATAACCTCCGCGATGGCGAGATTCTCGGCGCCCCGCGGCCGCGAGTCGAGGAAGTCCGCATAGTTCTCGCCGCCGGGTGACGTCGCGCGGTCGATGGCGTGCGCATCTTCCGCGTGCACGATCATCATCGCCCCGAACCCGGCGATCTCCTTCAGCGCCAGTTCGAGCTCGGCCGGATCCAGCGGCGGAAACTCGTCGACGCCGGAGTGCAGAAGGAAGCACTTGAACCCGAACACGCCCGCGTCGTGCAGTGCCCGCAGGTCCGGGACGTTGCCGGGCACTGCGCCGCCCCAGAACCCGACGTCGACGTACGCCTGATCGGCGGCGACCCGGCGTTTCACGTCCAGTGCCAGGGCGTCGACGGTCGGTGGGATGCTGTTGAGCGGCATGTCGACGATCGTGGTCACTCCACCGGCGGCTGCGGCCCGGGTCGCGCTCGCGAACCCCTCCCACTCGGTGCGGCCCGGTTCATTGACGTGCACGTGCGTGTCCACGAGACCGGGGATCAGCACCTCGTCGTCGCCCAGCTCGACCACCACCTCGGCGTCGAGCTGAGCGCCGATCGGTTCGATGACGACGATCCGGCCGTCCCGCACACCCACGCAGCGGGCGACCTCTCCCGCCGCGGTGATCACCCGCGGGGCACGGAACAGCAGGTCGAGCCGGTCAGACATCGTCTTCACGACCTGCGCCGGCGACGCCGCGCACCGCCGCCGCCACGGCCGGGGCGACTGCGGCATCGAACACGCTCGGCACGATGTACGTGGGGTTGAGTTCCGACGGAGACACCGAATCGGAGATCGCGCGGGCGGCCGCGATGAGCATGTCGTCGGTGATCTCGACGGCGTGCGCGTCGAGCAGGCCCCGGAACACGCCCGGGAACGCGAGCACGTTGTTGATCTGGTTCGGGAAGTCCGACCGGCCGGTCGCGACGACCGCCGCGTGCCTGCCGGCCGCGACCGGGTCGACCTCGGGCACCGGGTTGGCCAGTGCGAACACGACCGACCGCTCCGCCATCGTCTCGATGTCGCTGCCGGTCAGGATGTCCGGGGCAGAGACACCGATGAACACGTCCGCGCCGACCAGTGCGTCCCGCAGCGATCCGGACCGCGCTTCCGGGTTGGTGTTGTTCGCGATCCAGGAACGGAACGAGTCGGACGTGTCGTCCGGCGAGAGGATTCCGTTCCGCCCGCACGCCACGATGTTCGTCGCACCCTGCGCGACCAGCAGTCGGATGATCGCGTGTCCGGCGGCGCCGACACCCGAGACCACGATCTTCACCGTGTCGAGGCTCTTCTCGACCACCCGCAGGGCGTTGGTCAGTGCGGCGAGAACCACGATGGCGGTGCCGTGCTGATCGTCGTGGAACACCGGGATGTCCAGCATCTCGCGGAGCCGTGCCTCGATCTCGAAGCAGCGCGGGGCGGAGATGTCCTCGAGGTTGATTCCGCCGTACACCGGAGCGAGGGCCCGGACGATCTCGACGATCGCGTCCGTGTCCTGGGTGTCCAGGCAGACCGGCCACGCGTCGACGTCCGCGAACTGCTTGAACAGGGCCGCCTTGCCCTCCATCACGGGTATCGACGCGGCGGCGCCGATGTTGCCCAAACCCAGCACGGCCGAGCCGTCGGTGACGACCGCGACGGTGTTGCGCTTGATCGTCAGCCGCCGCACGTCCTCGGGGTTCTCCGCGATCGCGGTGCAGACCCGGGCGACGCCGGGTGTGTACGCGCGGGACAGGTCGTCGCGGTGCTTGAGCGGAACCTTCGGCACCACTTCGAGTTTCCCGCCGAGATGGAGCAGGAACGTGCGGTCACTGACCTTGCCGACCACGACGCCGGGCACGTCGGCGATCGCGGACGCGATCTGCTCGGCATGTTCGACGTCGGAGGCGTCGCACGTCACGTCGATGACCATGTGGTCGGGGTGGCTCTCCACCACGTCCAGCGCGGTCATGGCGCCCTTCACGGAGGCCACCGCCCCCGCGAGAGTCGAGGTGGTGCCTGCGCCGACCGGGGCCGTGACGCGAACGGTGATGGAGTAACCGGGACTGGGATTGGGCATGCGTGTTTCCTCGGGTTCGTCAGGTAGGGGCTCGGACTAGCGCGGCGCCTGGTCGGCGACGAGCGCTTGATGGCTCTGGGGAAGGGCTTCCCACCAGGTGCGGCGCGTCTCCGACAGCGCGGTCGCGTCGAGGTCGCCGAACAGCCGCAGCCGGGACAGGCCGCCGTCGGGGTAGACGTCGAGTCGCAGGTGCGTCGCCGCATCGGTGGCGTCCAGAACGAAGCGGTGCCTCGTGTCGGGCTGCACGGCTGTGCGGGACAGCAGTTCGGTCCACGCGCTCTCGTCCGCGATGTCGGCGGTCCGCGCGTCGGCGGTGCTCAGCCGCACCCAGCCGGGCGCATTCCCCACGTAGTAGCTGGTGTCGATCTCGACGTGCCGGGGAATGCCGGCCGCGGCCAGCGAGAACACCGCGAAGTCGTTTCCGCCGCCACGACGCCGGGAGTTCTCCCAGCCCTCCCCCATGTTCCGCGCCCGCCCGGGAAGGATGATGTTCGCGGGCGACGCGTAGAACGCGTCGGAGCAGCCGACGAGGCGTCCGCCGTTCTCCGCGGCCAGCAGGTCCACCGTCCCGTCGAGGAACCGGGGGTCGGGCACGACCTCACCGTGCACACGCAACCGCGCGACGCCGCCGTCGGGGTAGATCGACAGCCGCACGTGTGTCCACCGGTGCCGGTCGGCGACGGCGTAGGCGTTCGCGGCATCACCCTCGGCCGGGGACTTCTCGACGATGGTCTGCCAATCCGCCTTCATGACCTCCTCGATGGACGGGTAGCCCTCGATCGACGCCGCCTCGATGGAGATGAAGGGCGGGTAGTTGCCCTTGAAGTGCGCGGTGTCCACGACGATCCCGTGGATGACGCCCGCGGCCCCGAGTCGGACGATCGCGTAGTCGTGGCCGTCGTCGCGGCGGCGGCGGGTCTCCCACCCGTCGTACACCTTGCCCTTGTGCCCGAAATCGGACGGGTCGAAGAACGGCGCCTCCGCCTTGATGAGGTTCTCACGCTGGGCGAACAGTTCGTCGTTGGCCGCGGATACGCTTCCGCCGAGGGCGCGTGAGGCGAGGTCGGGTAGTGCGGTGAAGTCGGGTGACGTCATGATTCTCCTCGTGTGCTGAGTGGTGCGGGTTCGGCAGTCGATGCCGCGATCGTGCAGCCGATCCGGCGCAGTAGTTCCGCCGCATCCCTGATCGATCGATGAAGGTCCGGTTCCAGGTCCGCGAGCGCGTATGCCGCGGAAATACCGGCGCTGTGCAATTGAATGTCGCTGAGCAGGTTTCGGCCACATACGGCGAGGACGGGGATTCCGGCCCTGCGCGCCTCGGTCGCGACGCCGATCGGCGCCTTGCCGTGGAGGCTCTGCTCGTCGAGTGACCCCTCACCGGTGATGACGAGGTCCGCCCCCGCGAGTCTTCCGGGAAAGTCGACGAGCCCGAGGACCGTGTCGATGCCGGGCCGGGTGTCGGCCCCCAGCACCGAGATCGCGCCGAACGCCGCGCCTCCCGCAGCGCCCGCCCCCGCGACCCGGCTGTCGTCGCGGCCGGTCGCGGCGCGCACGACCTGCGCCCACCGGGTCATGGCGTCCTCGAGCACGACCAGTTCTTCTGCGGCCGCGCCTTTCTGGCTTGCGTACACGGCGGTGGCCCCGGTCGGGCCGAGGAGCGGATTGTCGACGTCGCAGGCGAGCCGGAAGTGCGCCGCACGCGCCGCCGGGTGGAGACCGGTCAGGTCGACCCGGGCGGCCCGGCGCAGCGCCGCTCCCCCCCGCGCGACCTCGTTGCCGTCGGCGTCGAGGACTCGCACGCCGAGGGCCTGTAACAAGCCGGCACCGCCGTCGGTTGACGCGCTGCCCCCGAGACCGACGGTGATCTCGCGAGCTCCCCCCTCCAGCGCGTGCCTGACGACGGTGCCGAGTCCGAATGTACTGGCACCCAAGGGGTCCGCCACACCGTCCGGGAGCAGCACCAAGCCCACGGCCGAAGCCAGTTCGACGACAGCGGTCGAGCCGCGCACCGCGTAGGACGAGGTGACGGGCCGACCCGTCGGCCCTGTGGTGGCCACCGTGACCGGAGACCACCCTGCGGCGACGGCCGCAGCGACGGTGCCGTCGCCGCCGTCCGCGACCGGGACACGATCGATCACCCAGGACGGATCACCGGCCAGGAGTCCGTCGGCGAGGGCGTCCGCCACTTCCGCGGCCGTGAGAGACCCCTTGAACTTGTCGGGTGCGACCAGTACACGTGTCACGGTGCCCCCTAGTCCAGCAGCATGAGGGCTGTGGGAGCGTGCTCCCAGCTCTCCGCCAGATCCTCGAACTCGGCGACGTTGTCGAGTTCGGTTCCCATCGCGATGTTGGTGACCCGCTCGAGGAAGACCTCGACCACCACCGGCACCTTGTGCTCACCGGCGAGCTCACGGGCCTTCTCGAGGGCGCCGGCGATCTCGCCGGGCTCGGTGACCCGAAGCGCCTTGCAGCCCAGCCCCTCGGCGACCTTGACGTGATCGACGCCGTACCCCTTCGGGACCGCGGGCAGCACGTCGTGTTCGGTTGCTTCCTGGGTGTTGATGTTGTCGAAGCCCAGCTGCACGCAGAAGTCCATGTCGAAGGCGCGCTGCGCCTGACGGATCAGTCCCAGGTAGGAGTTGTTCACCACGACATGGATGTACGGCAGGTTGAACTGGGCGCCCACCGCCAGTTCCTCGATCATGAACTGGAAGTCGTAGTCACCGGACAGCGCCACGACGGGCGTCTCCGGCTCCGCGGCAACCACTCCGAGGGCGGCGGGGATGGTCCAGCCCAGCGGCCCGGCCTGCCCGCAGTTGATCCAGTTACGCGCCTTGTAGACGTGCAGGAACTGGCCGCCGGCGATCTGCGAGAGCCCGATCGTACTGACGTACCGGGTGTTGCGCCCGAAGACGCGGTTCATCTCCTCGTACACCCGCTGCGGTTTGACCGGGACGTCGTCGAAGTGGGTCTTGCGCTGCATGGTCCGCTTCCGGGTGGCACAGTCCTCGACCCAGGTGCTGCGGTCCGCGAGGGTTCCGGCGGCCTTCCGCTCCTTCGCGACGGCGACGAACAGTTCGAGCGCCGCCTTGGCGTCGGACACGATCCCGTAGTCCGGTGCGAACACGCGCCCGATCTGGGTGGGTTCGATGTCGACGTGAACGAACTTGCGCCCCTTGCGGTAGGTGTCGAGACCGCCCGTGTGCCGGTTGGCCCAGCGGTTGCCGATGCCGAGGACGAAGTCCGACGCCAGCATGGTGGCGTTGCCGTACCGGTGGGCGGTCTGCAGACCGACCATGCCCGCGGCGAGGCGGTGGTCGTCCGGGATGGTTCCCCAGCCCATCAGCGTCGGCACCACCGGAACGTCCAGCAGTTCCGCCAGTTCCACGAGCAGATCCGCGGCGTCGGCGTTGATGATGCCGCCGCCGGCGACGATCAGCGGGCGGTCGGCGGCCCCCAGCATGTCGAGGGCCTTCTCCGCCTGCGCCCGGGTCGCGGCCGGCTTGTACACGGGCAGCGGCTGGTAGGTGTCCGGGTCGAAGTCGATCTCCGCCAGTTGCACGTCGATCGGCAGGTCGATGAGAACAGGTCCGGGCCTGCCGGACCGCATCAGGTGAAATGCCTGCGCGAACGCTCCCGGAACCTGGGCGGGCTCGAGCACCGTCATCGCCATCTTCGTGACCGGCCCCGCGATCGCGGCGATGTCGACGGCCTGGAAGTCTTCCTTGTGCAGACGCGCGACCGGGGCCTGCCCGGTGATCGCGAGGATCGGGATCGAGTCCGCCATCGCCGAGTACAGACCGGTGATCATGTCGGTCCCGGCCGGCCCGGACGTCCCGATGCAGACGCCGATGTTCCCGGCCTTGGCGCGGGTGAATCCCTCGGCCATGTGGGATGCGCCCTCGACGTGGCGGGCGAGGACGTGCTTGATCCCACCGTGGTCGCGCATTGCTGCGTAGAACGGGTTGATCGCCGCACCGGGGAGGCCGAAGGCCTGGGTGGCACCTTCGAGTTCCAGAATCTTGACCGCTGCATCAGCGGCGCGCATACGAGGCATATCAGTTCTCCATCGAGGATTACGAGTTGAGGCGGGTCACTGGGAGGGGCGGCCGGACAGCCGCTCCACTCCGCGCAGCAGACCCGAATGATCCAGGCCACCATCACCGTTCGCACGGGCGGAGGCCATCAGCTGGGCGACGACGGCGCCGAGGGGTGTCACGACGCCGGCCTCACGGGCAGCGCTGGTCACGATGCCGAGATCCTTGTGGTGCAGGTCGATACGGAATCCGGGTTCGAACGACCGGTCCAGCATCTTCTGCGCCTTCTGGTTCAGGACGGCCGATCCGGCGAGCCCGCCGCCGAGTACCTCCACCGCGGCCGCGGTGTCGACACCGTAGGCCTCGAGGAAGATGATCGCCTCGGCGAGCAGCTGAATGTTGCCGGCGACGATCAGCTGGTTCGCTGCCTTCACCGTCTGCCCGGATCCGTTCGGGCCCACGTGGACCACCGTCTTCCCGACGACGTCGAGGATCGGCCTGGCCGACTCGAAGTCTTCCGAGGCGCCGCCGACCATGATCGACAGTGCGGCGTTGACCGCCCCGGCCTCGCCACCCGATACCGGGGCGTCGATCAGCCGGAATCCACGCTCGGCCGCCTGCGCGGCGAGTGCGGTGGTGACGTCGGGCCGGATGCTGGAGAAGTCGATGATCAGAGCGCCTGCCGGGGCGTGCTCGAAGACTCCGTCCTCACCGGCGAGTACGGCCTGCACGTCGGGCGAGTCGGGGACCATCACGGCCACGACGTCGGCGCCGGCGACTGCCTTGGCGATGGAGTCCGCTGCGGTGCCGCCGGCTTCGACGAGTGCCGCGGTGCGCTCGGGCGAGCGGTTGTATCCGACCACCCGGTGGCCGGCCTTGGCGAGATGAACGGCCATGGGGCTACCCATGATTCCGAGTCCGATGAATGCGATAGTGCTCACGAGTCTCCTCGATTCCGTCGAAAGTGGTGTGTGTCAGTGGGCGGCGCGGGACGCGCGCTGTTCGCGGGGCAACCAGTCGAAGGTGTCCGGCCGGGTGGACTTGTATTCGAGCCCGACATATCCGCGGTAGCCGTGTCCGGCGAGCCTCTTCAGGTAGCCGTCGATGTCGAGCGTTCCGGTGCCGGGTTCTCCGCGTCCCGGAGCATCCGCGATCTGGACGTGCCCGATGCGGTCGGCGTACGCGTCGATCGCGGCGCCGACGTCGTCGCCGTTGACCTCGAGGTGGTAGAGGTCCGCGAGGAGCCGGAGCGAGTCGACACCGTGCTCGGCCTTCACCCGGTCGATCACGGCGATCGCCTCGGCCGCGCTCTTCAACGGGTACGCCGGCGTGCCGCTGACCGGTTCGACGAGCACGACCGCACCGATGCGGTCCGCCGCCTTGCCCGCCTGGGCGAGGTTCTCGGCGGCCGTGTCGTCCTGAATCTTCGGATCCGTGCCGTCGATACGATTACCGTACAGGGCGTTGAAAGCTTTGGTGCCCAGTCGTTCTCCGATTCCGATGGTGATGTCGATGTTGTCGCGGAACGCCGAGACCTGCGCCGGGTCGGACAGCAGTCCGCGGTCCCCCGCCGGCATGTCGCCCGCCGCGAAGTTCAACCCGGTGAGCTGCACTCCGGCGTTCCCGATCGCGGCCACGAACGCGTCGACGTCGCTGTCCCGCGGTACGGCGGTGTCGAAGGGCCACCAGAATTCGACGGCGTCGAACCCGGCGTCGCGGGCAGCCTGCGGGCGCTGCAGGAGTGGCACGTCGGTGAGCAGGATCGAGCAGTTCAAAGTGTAGGCCAAGGCATCCATCGGTTGTTCTTTCACTTTCCGGGTGTTCAGGAGACTGTGGTGTTGTCGGGCTCGGGCAGGCCGCGATAGCGTCGCCAGCCGCCGTGATCGGTGATCTCGGTGAGCTCGCCGGCTCTGCTCTCGAGGAGGCCCGGTCGCAGACCTACCGCCAGAACCGAACGGCCGTCGGACAGTTCGATCACGGTGAGCTCGAGTTCCTCGGGCTCCTCGGGGAGGAAGTCGGTGCGAATGTCGCCGATCGGCACGTCGTAGAGCTCGCCCTCGATCGAGGCTCCCCCGGCCTCCGCCAGCAGTAGCGCGGGGAATTCGTCACGTACGGAGAAGAATCGGTACTTCGGTGCGGTCCGGACCGTGCCGAGGAACGTGTGCGCGGACACGTTGTGATGCAGGTTTCCGCCACGCATCGCTCCCCCGTTGCAGAACAATTCGGCCATCGTGTCAGCTCCTTCTTCCGTGGGCAGGTGTCGCCGGTTCGGGCTTCCCTGCCAGTTCGATCGCTACCTGAAGCAGCGCTTCGCGTAGTCGTTTGGTGTTGGCGTCGAGTTCTTCGCGCACCAGGTCCTGGGTGACCGGCCACGGGGTGTCGCTGATGACGTCGTGATCGGTGACCAGGGCGATGCAGGTGTAGGACATGCCCAGTTCACGGGCCAGCGCCGCCTCCGGGTACGGGGTCATGCTGATCAGGTCCCATCCCTGGGCCGCGTACCAGCGTGATTCGGCGCGGGTCGAGTATCGGGGACCGCGGATCGCCACCATCACGCCGCCGTCGTTGACCACCCATCCGCTCCTGCGGAGCGTCGAGACCGCCGCCTGGCGTCCGCGGACGCAGAACGGCTCCGCGAAGGACACGTGGACGTCGTCGTCGTGGAAGGTGTCGTCGGTGCGGCAGGTGCGGTCGACGAGCTGGTCGGGCACGACGACCGAGCCGACGCCGATCGCCGGTCGCAGCGAGCCGGACGGGGTGGGCGCGAGGATCGTGCGCACGCCCAGGCTGTGCAGGGCCCAGATGTTCGCGCGAGCATTGATGCGGTGGGGCGGGATGTCGCGGTGCCGTCCGGTGCGGGTCAGGTAGGCGAGCCGGCGGCCCCCTGACGACCCGAGGACGATGCTGTCCGACGTCGGACCGTACGGGGTGTCGACCCGAACCTGCTCGGCGTCGTCGAGGAGTCCGTAATAACCCCAGGTGCCGAGCACTGCGACGGTGGGCTGGGTGTCAGGCATGGTGGTTCACCGTTCCTTCCGAGGCCCCGTTCGTGGTCAGCGCTTCGCGCCTCTCGATCGCCGGCCGTGCCGGGCCGTCCTGGAGGTGTTCGTGCCCCGGGTGCGGGTGGATGGTGACGTCGTCCGGGTCGTCGGGTGTGACCTTCCCGTCGAGAACCGCTCGCATCTTGTCCTTGTCGAGCATGCCCTCCCAGTTCGCGACCACGAACGTGGCGAGGCAGTTACCGAGCAGGTTCGTGAATACGCGCATGGAGTCCATGAGCCGGTCGGCGCCGAGCAGCAACGCGACGGCGGCCACGGGGAACGCGCCGATCGCGGCAGCGGTCGCGGACAGGGCGACGAAGGCCGACCCCGGCACACCCGCCATACCTTTGGAGCTGAGAATGAGGATGCCCATGATCGCGAGCTGCTCGCCGAAGCCGAGGTCCACCCCGACCGCCTGCGCCAGGAACATCATCGCCAGCGACAGGTAGATCGCGGCTCCGTCGAGGTTGAACGAGTAGCCGGTAGGGATCACCAGACCGACGACGGCGCGGTCACATCCCGCGTTGTCCAACTTCTTGATGATGCGGGGCATGACCGCCTCGGACGATCCGGTGCCCAGGGCGAGCATGAATTCTTCGCGGCAGTACTTGATGAACTTCCACGCGTTCACTCCGGTGATCAGCTTGACCACGATCGACAGGACGACGATGAAGACCAGTGCAGCGCCGTAGCACGCCAGGATGAGTACTCCGAAGGACTTCAGCGAGCCGGCGCCGTAGTTGCCGACGGTGAAGGCCATCGCACCGAACGCACCGAGCGGTGCCAGGTACATGATGTAGCCGACGATGCGGAAGATGACGTGCAGCGTCTGGTCGATCACATCCATCAGGATCGGCGGAGCCGATTCGCTGAAGGACGCGAGCGCGACACCGAACAGGATCGCGAACAGCAGCACCTGCAGCAGGTTGTTCTGTGCGAACGCATCGAACACGCTGGTCGGGATGATGTGCATGACGAACTCGACGCCACCCGGCAGGTGGCCGCCCTGCGTCTTCTCGTCCAGGGCGCTGGTGTCCAGCGTGGCCGGGTCGATGTTGAGCCCGCTACCCGGCTTGACGAGGTTTCCGACGAGCAGGCCGAGCCCGAGCGCGAAGGTCGTCGCGGCCGTGAACCAGAGCAGCGCCTTGCCGCCGATCTTTCCGAGCGCTTTCATGCTGCCGACTTTGGCGATGCCGGTGACGATCACCAGGAAGATCAGCGGGGACACGACCATTTTGATCAGCTTGATGAAGCCCTCACCCAGCGGCGCCAGGTGATGGGAGAACTCCGGAAACAGGATTCCGGTGGCGATGCCCAGGGCAATTCCGATCAGGACCTGGACGAAAAGTGATCTGTACCAACGCTGCTTTGTGGGTTTCGCAGCGATTTCGACTTCAGACACGGGGCCCTCCCTCGGGGCTTGGTGTTTTCCATATTATGGAAGTTGTATTTCGTATCTCGATATAGTGAACGCCGTCACACCGAGGTTTGTCAACCGATGTAGCGAAGGAATCGTCGCGATCCGCCGCGCCCGCGCTATCGTCATACGGAGCGCCCTTTCCGTCTGACGGAAAGAATGTGGGGGCTCTCGGGCAGTCAGAGGATGGAGACAGACATGACGAACGGTCAGAGTCCGGCCGGCGGCGTGCAGTCGGTCGAGCGCGCATTCGACATACTCGAGATCATGGCGAGCGCCGGCGGGTCCATCGGGGTCAGCGAACTCGCCGACCTGGCCGGACTCCCCCTCCCGACCATCCACCGGCTCATCCGCACACTGATGAACCGCGGATACGTGCGGCAGCTACCGACCCGGCGGTACGCGCTCGGGCCCAAGCTCATTCGCCTCGGCGAGAGCGCCACCCAGCTGATCGGCGCTTGGTCACGGCCGCACCTGTCCGAACTGGTGCGAGGCACCGGCGAGACCGCGAACATGGCCGTCCTCGACGGCACCATGGCCGTCTACGTCGCACAGGTGCCGTCCGAGCACGCGATGCGCATGTTCACCGAGGTCGGCCGACGCGTCTACCCGCACTGCACCGGCGTCGGCAAGGCCATCCTCATGCAACTCTCGAATGACGCCGTGCGCTCACTGGTCGGCCGGACCGGCATGACGACGTACACCGAGAACTCCCTGACCGACCCCGACATGCTGATCGCCGATCTCGAATTGAGCAGAAACCGCGGGTTCGCGATCGACGAGGGCGAGCAGGAGATCGGTGTCCGCTGCTTCTCGGTGCCGGTGCCGAACGCTCCGACCCCCACTGCCATCTCCGTCTCCGGCCCCGCGGCCCGGGTCACCCTCGAGTCGGCCGACCACATCGTGCCGCTACTCAAGCGCGTGGCAAAGGAACTCGGCACCGAGTTCGACAAGAACGCCGCGCTCTGAAGCCGGACGACCCATCAACAAAGGTTGACGGATCCGGATCATCAACTTAAGTTGATAGTGTGAGTGACGATCCGAACCCGGCGACCGCTTTCGCTGCCGTCGTCGCGCTGCGGCGTCAGGCCGATCAGCTCGAGCGTGACGCCGTCGCACACGCACTGTCCGCCGGCTGGACCTGGGCGGACATCGGTCAGGCTCTCGGCGTCTCGGGTCAGGCGGCGCACAAACGCCTCGGCCCCGGACGATCCTCCGACACGAAGACGAGGGGCACACGATGAAGTTCACCCGGGCATGGCGCGACATGCGGACGATGAAGACGCTGTTCTCCGAAACGGAGGCCGAAGCCGACCGGCTGGGCGACCGGGAGCCGGGCCTCGAGCACCTGCTGCTCGCCTCGTTCGCGCTGCCGGACGGTACGGCACGCCGGGTGTTCGAGCGTCTCGGATCGAACCGGGACGCACTGCGCGAGGAGGTCATTCGCGTACACGGGGAAGCCCTCGCGGCGGCAGGCATGACGGACGCGCGCGTCGCCACCAGCGCACTGAGCCGCCCCCGCACCGGGCCACTGCGGCTGACCGAACCGGCCCAGGCCGCGTTCCGAAATGCGGTGGCGCTCGCGAAGTCGGAACGGCGACCGATCGTCGGAGCCGACATCGTCGCAGCCGTCGCCACCATCACGCACGGCACCGCGGCGCGGGCACTGGAATCGCTGGGGCTCGTCCGGTCCGACGTCGTCGACGCCGCCCGGGCCGAACCGGCATCGTGAGCGGACGGCCCAGGCCCGGTGTTCGCCGCCTGCGCGGATAGGCTCGACACGTGGTTCTTCCCAGCTCGACTTCTGTGTCCCCTGCAGATGTTCTCGGTTCCATGCGGGACGTCATCGACGGTCCGCTGCCCGACATCGCCGTCCGCTTCTCCAAGTTCCTCGCCGACATCTGGCCGCACACCGCGCTGGTGATCTTCACCCGGGAATGCACGGGACGCCCCCGCAAGGTCAGCGGCGATCCGTCGGTGGTCGAACGCGTCACCATCGCCGAACTGGAGGCGTTGCGCACCCGCCTGACGGAAGGCACCCCGTTCGACGACCAGACCGTGATTGCCGGCGTGAAGCGGAAGGTGTGGGCGCTGCTGGACGCGACGGGCACCCTTCTCCTCGTTCTCCCGAAGCCGCGGCAACGCATTCGTGAGGTCCCGCTGGTGGCCGGCGCCTTCGGCGTCGTCGCCGTGTCGATCCGGCATCAGGTGGCGCAGGCGAGCCCCGCGTACCTGGCGGAGTCACGGGCGGCGTCGAGCGAACGGGCCAGGACCATCGTGGAGCTGACGGACCTGCACGCGGCGACGCTCGAATCGATCCTGTCGACGCTGCGATCCAAGGACCTCGACGACCGCCGGTCGCGGATCACGGCGAGCGAGACGGCGTCCGCGGCGCTGGTGACCCTGCGTTCCGCGGGCGAGTCCGACCGCAACCTCGCGGAGGAAGCCGTCACCACCGCGTTCGCCCGGCTGCAGGGCGAACTGCGGCCGCTGCTCCAGCACCGGCCCGTGCGCGTCGACTACGTCGATCCGCCGGTGGACGGTCGCGCGCTGCCCGGCGAGGTCGCCAGCGCGGCGCGGGCCGTCGTGCGGAGCGCCGTCCTGGCGTTCGCGGCGCAGGCCGCCCTGGAGCGAATCCGCATCGCCTGGGACTGCGACGGCGCGAACCTCCTCGTCGAGGTCCGCGACGACGGCGACGGTGGTCTCGACACCGACGCGCTGGTGCGGCAACTCTCCGGCCGGGTGCACACACTCGGTGGCCGGATAGACGTCGAGTCGGTCGACGGGTGGGGCTCCCGGGTGGCCGTCGCGATCCCACTCGACATACCGATGGCGCGACCGGACGAACAGCAACTCGGCGACCTCAACCCCCGCGAACTCGAGGTCCTGGGTCACCTCGCCACCGGAAAGCGGAACAAGGCGATCGCCGACAGTCTCGGTATCAGCGAGAGCACGGTCAAATTCCATGTCGCGGGTGTGCTGAAGAAGCTCGGGGTGGCGTCCCGAGGCGAGGCGGGCGCGATCGCCCTCGAGGCCGGCATCCGCGCCGACACCACCGGCAGGCACGCATGAGCGTCGAGGCGCTGCCGATCCGGCACTGACCCCCGCACGTGAGTGGCAAAGTGTGCGTGCGCACGCTTTGCCACTCACGTCAGGTGATGCGGTCCGGGTGGGTGTAGATGTTCATGGTGGTGCCGCGGAGGAACCCGATGAGGGTGAGCCCGGTGTCGTGGGCGAGGTCGATCGCCAGCGAGGAGGGGGCGGACACGGCGGCGAGGACCGGGATGCCGGCCATCACCGCTTTCTGCGCCAGTTCGAACGACGCCCGGCCGGACACGAGCAGGATGCTGCCCCGCAGCGGGATCCGGTTCTGCTCGGTGGCCCAGCCGATCAGCTTGTCGACGGCGTTGTGCCGCCCCACATCCTCCTTGATCGCGAGCAGTTCCCCGGTCCGGGTGAACAACCCGGCCGCGTGTAAACCCCCGGTGGTCTCGAACACCTTCTGTGCGGCCCGCAGCCGGTCGGGCAACTCCGAGATCGTCGCGGCCGGCACCCGCACCGTGTCGGTGGCCGGGGAGTGCTTCGTCCGCTGCCGGATCGCATCCAGCGACGCCTTCCCGCACACCCCGCACGAGGAGGTGGTGTAGAAGTTGCGTTCGATTCCGGTGTCGGGCAGAAACACCCCGGGCGCGAGATCGACGTCGAGGACGTTGTAGGTGTTGACACCGTTGTCGTCGACGCTGTTGCAGTAGCGGATCGACGCGATGTCCGCGCGGTCGGCGATGATGCCCTCGGTCAGCAGGAAACCCTGCGCCAGTTCGACATCGGAACCGGGGGTGCGCATGGTGACCGCCAGCGGTGTCCCGTTCACCCGGATCTCGAGCGGCTCCTCCACCACCACGGTGTCCGGTCGGGTGGACTGCCGGGTGTCGGTGATCCGGGTGACCGGGGTCCGGGTGGTCACACGCCCCATCAGGGCCGCCGTTCGAGGCGGATGGTGATCGCCTTCGACACCGGGGTGTTCGATGTGCGGGCCACGTGATCGAGCGGGATCAGCGGATTCGTCTCCGGGTAGTAGGCGGCGACGTTCCCGACCGGCGTCGGGTAGGGCACCAGCCGGAAATCATCGGCGCGGCGCTCCTGCACCGTCCCGTCGGGGGTGGTCCATTCGGAGATCAGGTCCACCCGGTCGCCGTCGGTGTACCCGAGGGCGGCGATGTCCTCGGCGGCGATGAACAGCACCCGGCGGCCGCCCTTGACGCCGCGGTAGCGGTCGTCGAGGCCGTAGATGGTGGTGTTGTACTGATCGTGGGAGCGCATCGTCTGCAGGATCAGCTTTCCCTGCGGGACGGGCAGCCAGTGCAGCTCGTTGACGACGAAGTTGGCCTTGCCCGTGTCGGTGACGAACCGGCGTTCGTCCCGCGGTGGGTGCGGCAGCCCGAATCCGTCCGGCCCGCGGACTTTGGTGTTGAAGTCCTCGAACCCGGGAATGACCCGGGCGATGGAATCGCGGATGCGGTCGTAGTCGGCGGTGAATTCCGCCCAGGGCACTGAGTGGTCGGGTCCGAACAGGGCCTGCGCGAGCCCGCAGACGATGGCGACCTCGCTGCGCAGATGGTCGCCGGCGGGTGTGAGGCTGCCGCGGGACAGGTGCACCATCGACATCGAGTCCTCGACCGTGACCTGCTGTTTCTTCCCGGACTGCACGTCCTTGTCGGTGCGGCCGAGCGAGGGCAGGATCAGCGCGGTCCGCCCGGTGACCAGGTGGGAGCGGTTCAGTTTCGTCGACACCTGCACCGTCAGCGCACAGCCCCGCAGCGCGGCCTCGGTGGTGTCGGTGTCCGGGGTCGCCGAGACGAAGTTGCCGCCCATTCCGATGAACACCGACGCCGTCCCGTCCCGCATCGCCCGAATCGAGTCGACCGCGTCGAGGCCGTGCTCGCGCGGTGACCGGATACCGAATTCGGCGTCGAGCGCGGCCAGGAACGATTCGGGCATCTTCTCCCAGATGCCCATCGTCCGGTCGCCTTGGACGTTGGAGTGCCCGCGGACCGGGCACACCCCGGCCCCGGGTTTGCCGATCATCCCGCGCATCAGCAGCAGGGCGACGGCGTCCTGGATGGTCGCGACCCCGTGGGTCTGCTGGGTCAGGCCCATCGCCCAGCAGATGATGGTCTTTGTCGAGGCGATCAACGCCTCCGCGGTCTGCTGGATCTGGGCCAGGGTCAGTCCGGTGGCGGCGATGACGGTGTCCATGTCCACGCTCCGGCGGAGGTGGGCGGCGTAGTCGTCGAACCCGGCGCAGTGCTCGCGCAGGAAGTCGTGGTCGAGGACGGTGCCCGGGGCGGCGTCCTCGGCGTCGAGGACCAGTTTCGCCAGTCCCTGGAACAGGGCCTGGTCGCCGCCGATCCGGATCTGCAGGTACTCGTCCGCGATCTGCACACCGTCGCCGACCACCCCGTGCACCTTCTGCGGGTCCTTGAACCGCAACAGTCCGGCCTCGGGCAGCGGGTTGATCGCGATCACCTTCGCCCCGTTGGCCTTCGCCTTCTCCAGGGTCGAGAGCATCCGCGGGTGGTTGGTGCCGGGGTTCTGCCCGGCGATCAGGATCAGGTCGGCGTTCTCGAGGTCGGGAACCGACACCGACCCCTTCCCGATCCCGATCGTCTCCACCAACGCACTGCCCGACGATTCGTGGCACATGTTCGAGCAGTCCGGCAGGTTGTTCGTCCCGAACGCCCGGATCATCAACTGGTACACGAACGCCGCCTCATTGCTGGTGCGGCCGGACGTGTAGAACACCGCCTCGTGCGGTGACGTCAACGCCCGCAACTCGCCGGCGATCATCGCGAACGCCGCGTCCCAGCCGATCGGCTCGTAATGCGAGGCCCCCGGCAGCAGCACCATCGGATGCGTCAACCGGCCCTGCTGACCCAACCAGAACTCGGTCCGACCCAGCAGATCCGACACCGAATGCGCGGCGAAGAACTCCGGCGTCACCGTTCGGGTGGTCGCCTCCTCCGCGACCGCCTTCGCCCCGTTCTCACAGAACTCCGCATGCTTGCGGTGCCCCGGAGTCTCCGGCCACGCACACCCCGGACAGTCGAACCCGTCGCGCTGGTTCAACCTCATCAACGTCCGGGCCGTGCGCACCGGACCCATCTGCTCGAGCCCACGACGCAACGACACCAACACCGCAGGAACACCTGCCGCATAGGATTTCTCGTGCGTGACGACGACATCGTCCTCGTCGAAGGTGTACCTGTCGGTGGTGTCGGTCATGGAGTCAGTTTCCTCGTGCAATCCATTCGGCGAGGTGCGGGGCCTCGGTGCCGATCGTGGTTCCGTCACCGTGACCGGTGTGGACGAGTGTTTCTTCGGGAAGAGCGAACAACCGGTCCCGGATCGACCCGATGATGGTCGGGAAATCCGAGTACGACCGGCCCGTGGCGCCGGGGCCACCCGAGAACAGGGTGTCACCGGAGAACAGCGCCCCCGCCTCGGGCAGGTACAGGCACACCGACCCGGGCGAGTGACCCGGTGAGTGGATCACCTGGATCTCGGTGCCCGCGATCGCGATCCGCTGTTCGTCCTCGAGCTGCCAGTACTTGGCGTCGGGGTGGCTCATCTTCCACAGCACATCGTCCCCGGGGTGCAGCAACACCGGGGCGTGCAGACGCTCGGCCAGTTCGGGGGCGACGGTGACATGGTCGTTGTGACCGTGGGTGCAGATCACGGCGTTCACGTGCCGGTCCCCGACCGCGTCGATGATCGGCTGCGCGGTATGGGCGGCGTCGACGATCACGACGTCGGTGTCGTCACCGATCAGCCAGATGTTGTTGTCGACGTTCCACTCCCCGCCGTCGAGGGCGAACGTTCCCTCGGTGACGACCCGCTCGATCCGCAGCGCCCCGCTCACAGGACGACCACCGAACGCAGCACCTCACCGGCGTGCATGCGGTGGAACGCCGCCTCCACCTCGTCGATCTTGATGCGCTCGGTGACGAACTTCTCCAGCGGCAGCCGTCCCTGCTGGTACAGGTCGACGAGCATCGGGAAGTCACGCTCGGGCAGGCAGTCGCCGTACCACGAGGACTTCAGGGATCCGCCGCGGGAGAAGAAGTCGATCAGCGGCATCTCGAGGGTCATGTCGGGGGTCGGGACACCGACCAGCACGACGGTGCCGGCGAGGTCGCGGGCGTAGAACGCCTGCTTCCACGTCTCGGGGCGGCCGACCGCATCGATCACGACGTCGGCGCCGAAACCGCCGGTGAGTTCCTGGACCGCCTCGACGGCGTCCACCTGGCCGCCGTTGATCGTGTGCGTCGCGCCCAGGTCCTTCGCCCACTCGAGCTTCTTGTCGTCCCGGTCGATCGCGATGATCTTCACGGCGCCTGCCAGGCGGGCGCCCATGATCGCGGCGTCGCCGACACCACCGCAGCCGATGACGGCGACGGTGTCACCGCGGGAGACGTTGCCGGTGTTCACGGCGGCACCGAGACCGGCCATCACGCCGCAGCCGAGCAGTCCGACGACTGCCGGGTCGGCGGAGGGATCCACCTTGGTGCACTGTCCGGCGTGGACGAGCGTCTTGTCGGCGAACGCGCCGATCCCCAGGGCGGGCGTGAGTTCGGTGCCGTCCTCGAGCGTCATCTTCTGCGCAGCGTTGTGTGTGTCGAAGCAGTACTGCGGGCGACCACGCTTACAGGCGCGGCACTGACCGCAGACGGCGCGCCAGTTCAGGACGACGAAATCACCGACCGCCACCGACGTCACACCCTCACCGACACTCTCGACGATCCCCGACGCCTCGTGGCCGAGCAGGAACGGGAACTCGTCGTTGATCCCGCCGTCGCGATAGGTGAGGTCCGTGTGGCACACACCGCACGCCGCGATATCGACCACCACCTCACCCGGACCGGGATCCGGAATGTTGACGGTCGCGATCTCGACGGGGGCACCCTTGGAGCG
This sequence comes from Rhodococcus sp. A14, assembly GCF_011603105.1. NCBI lineage: Bacteria > Bacillati > Actinomycetota > Actinomycetes > Mycobacteriales > Nocardiaceae > Rhodococcus > Rhodococcus sp. A14. The sequence continues at coordinate 23,874 of NZ_JAAOQS010000004.1, forward strand.
GGCGATGACGCCTCGTACCTGCTGCGGCATTGGACTCATTCCTTCGGTCGATCAGTCATAGCGGGATCGATGCATGGCCATATATGCACCTCTCCCGAGACCCTACGTTCTGGAACATCACGGAGGGACTGATCGAAGTGAGAGGTTGACCTAGCCGGAATGCCAGCCGCTCGCGGCGGTATTGCGATAGAGGTCATGGCGGGAAACTGACGGTTGACACGTCGCGGTATATACAGGACTATACATCTCGACGAGTGAGGCACACCACATCGATCACGGAGTTCTGATGACCCGGAGAGATTCCAGCTCGACCGAGGAACCGCACCCGCCCCTTCCGGTGGTGCTCGACGGCGCCCAGCTCACCGTCGACCAACTCACGGCGCTCGCCCGGGAGCCCATCGTGATCGAGCCCGACCCCGCAGCGCTCGACCACACACGCCGTTCGTGGGAGACAGCCGTGCGCATCGCCGAACGGCAGCCCATCTACGGACGCACCACGGGCGTCGGGGGCAACCGGGACACCTCCGTCTCCGACGGCGTCGACCAGGACCTTCGACTTCTCCGCAGCCACGCCACCGGCTCGGGCCCCTCGCTGCCGGATCACGTCGTCCGAGCCGCCATGATCATTCGCGTCAATCAGATTCTCAACGGCGGATCCGGTCTGCACCCCGACATCGTGACCGCGCTGATCGCTGCCGTCGCGGCGGACGAACAGCCCACCGTGCACGCTCGCGGGGCGATAGGCACCGGCGACCTCAGCGCGTTCTCCGAGATCGCGCTCGGGTTGATGGGCGAGGCACCTCTGCGGGACGGTCGATTCGTCAGCCGGTGGACCGCACACCAGGGTGACGCACTCCCGCTGATCTCGACCAACGCGATGACGGTCGCGCTCGCGGCCTCGGCCACCGACAGCGTCGCGAACTGGCTGGAGCACTCCCTGATCGTCGGTGTGCTGTCGCTGTTGGCGACGCGCAGTTCCGTCGAGCCGTTCGCGGCACGGGTGCAGGCTGCCCGCAGGCACCTCGGCCAGGAGGAGGTGGCCGGCCGGGTCCGGGAACTCCTCGCGGGCCACCGCGTACAGGCTGCCCGCGTGCAGGATTCCTACGGGTTCCGCGCCCTGCCGCAGATCCTCGGGGCGACCTGGCAGGCGCTGCAGCGGTTGCGAGGCACGCTCGCGATCGAGATGAACTCGTCCTCCGAGAACCCCCTCATCTCCGTCGAGGACGACGCCGTGTTCCACAACGGGAACTTCCACGGAATGCCGATCGCGCTCGCCGTGGACGAGGCGAAACTCGCGCTGTCGAGCGCGGCGCTGTTGTCGCAGTGCAGGCTTGCCAATCTCTCGGATCCGGTGGTCACCGGACTCCGGCCGTTCCTGGCCGACGGTCCGGCCGGCAGCAGCGGCACCATGCTGCTGGAGTACACGACGTCCGCGGCCATCGCCGAGATCCGGATGGCCGCGGCGCCGGGGTCTCTCGGACACACCGTGATCTCCCGCGGAACCGAGGACCACGCGAGCTTCGCCTCGCAGGCCGCCACCCAGCTCACCGACATCCTCGCCCAGTCCCGCATCGTGCTCGCGTGCGAACTGATCTCGGCGGTACGCGCCCTCGGCCAGCAGAACCACGAACTCGACACCACAACCGAACTCGGCGCGTACCTCGACCGGGCGCGCAGGTGCCTGGACCCGCGGACGACCGACCGGCCTCTGAGCGACGACCTGAAAGCAGCGGTGAAGTTTCTGGAACAGATGCCGAATCCGGAGAAAGACGTTACTCGGTAAAGCAATCCCACGAGGCCGAACTTCCGAGTGTGTCACCACTCGGATTACACGAAAGTAGCACGCGAATGATCACATTCGACAAAGTCACCAAGGCGTACCCGGACGGCACGAGAGCGGTGAACGAACTGGACCTCGAGTGCCCGAGCGGGAAGATCACAGCACTCGTCGGGCCGTCGGGATGCGGCAAGACTACGTCGCTTCGCATGATCAACAGACTGATCGAACCGACCTCCGGAACCATCTCCCTCGACGGCGAATCCACGGCGGACATGGATCCCGCGCTGTTGCGCAGGCGGATCGGGTACGTCATCCAGCAGGCCGGACTGTTCCCGCACCGCACCATCGTGGACAACGTCGCGACGATGCCGAAATTGCTGGGAAAGACGAAGAAGGAGGCCCGAACCCGGGCGATGGAGCTGCTCGAGACGGTCGGTCTCGCGGCGAACTTCGCGGACCGGTATCCGTGGCAGCTCTCGGGTGGCCAGCAGCAGCGAGTGGGGGTCGCGCGCGCCCTCGCCGCGGACCCGGCCTTCATGCTGATGGACGAACCCTTCAGCGCTGTCGACCCGGTGGTCCGGAGCCAGCTCCAGGACGAATTCCTGAGACTGCAGAAGGACATCGGCAAGACGATCATCATCGTCACGCACGACATCGACGAGGCCCTCAAGCTCGGCGATCAGGTCGTCGTGTTGCGGACCGGCGGGATCCTGGCGCAGTCGGCGACGCCGCTGGAGTTGCTGACCGAACCCGCCGACGAGTTCGTCGCCGACTTCGTCGGACGCGACCGCGGCTACCGTTCGCTGGGTTTCTCGAACCTCGACGGCCGCGTGGAGACGGTTGCCGAACCCGTTGCGCGTCTCGGTGATTCGGCATCCGACGCCCGCACGCGGACCACGGACGACTGGTTGCTCGTCGTCGACCCGGCGAACAAGCCGATCGGCTGGGTGCAACCGGCGACGGTCGTCGACCGCATTCGCCCGGACGACGTGAATCTCAGTGGCACGGTCGCCGATGCGCACGGGACGATGCGGGCCCTACTCGACGCCGCCCTGTCCGCACCCAGCAAGCGCGGTGTCGTCGTCGACGGCGACGGTGTGCTCGTGGGAACCGTGACGGCACACGCGGCGGTGGCGGCGATCGAGTCGGCGGATCTCGTGGCCACGGAGGCGATGGCCCGATGAACATCGAATGGCTGGGCCGCCAGTCCGATCGCATCGCCGAACTGGTCGGCTGGCACATCCTGCTCTCGCTCGTGCCGCTCGTCGTCGGCGTGATCGTCGCGTTGCCGATCGGCTGGCTGGCGCATCGCAGTCGCCGGATCAACCCCTATGTGGTGGGGACGGCCGGCCTGCTCTACACGATCCCGTCGCTGGCGCTGTTCGTCCTGCTCCCGCCGATCCTCGGAACGAAGATCCTCGATCCGATGAACATCGTCGTCGCGCTGACGATCTACACCGTCGCCCTGCTCGTCCGCGTCATCGCCGACGCCCTGGATTCGGTGCCGCAGGAGACGGTGCTCGCCGCCACGGCGATGGGCTACCGGCCCTACCAGACTCTGCTGAAAGTCCAGCTGCCGGTGGGCGTTCCCGTCATCTGCGCCGGACTGCGCGTCGCGGTCGTGTCGAACGTCAGCCTCGTTTCTCTCGCCGCGCTGCTCGGGATCCCGCAGATCGGGTCACTGTTCACCCAGGGCTTCCAGTTGCGTTTCTACACACCCATCATCACCGGTATCGCGCTGTGCCTGCTGCTGGCGCTGGTTCTCGACCTGCTCATCGTGCTCGCCAATCGGTTACTCACACCGTGGACCCCGAAGGTGGTCGCATCATGATCGACTTTCTGCTCGACGGTGCTCATTGGACCGGGCCCGAAGGCATTCCCGCTCTCCTCCTCCAGCACCTGATGTACACGTTCCTCGCCCTGTTCGCGGCGGCGCTGATCGCGGTTCCGCTCGGTCTGTACATCGGGCACACCGGTCGCGGCGCGGTCGTCGTCGCGGGCCTGGCCAACTCGCTGCGCGCCCTTCCCACCATCGGCTTGCTGATCCTGCTGGTGCTCGTCATCGCGCCGTCGTTCTCGACCAAGCTGGCCTATCTGATTCCGAGCCTGATCGTGCTGGTCTTGTTGGCCATCCCGCCGATTCTCACCAACACGTACGCGGGCATTCGCTCGGTCGACCCGGCCGCCGTGGACGCTGCGAGGGGCATGGGGTTCCGGTCGATGCGGATCCTCACCGAGGTGGAGATGCCGTGCGCGCTGCCGCTGATGCTGTCAGGTGTGCGCAGCGCCGTGCTGCAGATCGTCTCGACCGCGACCGTCGCGGCCTACATCTCGCTGGGCGGACTGGGACGTCTCCTCATCGACGGCAAGGCGCAGAGCGACTACGCGCAGATGGCCGCCGGAGCGGTCCTCGTGTCGCTCCTCGCGCTCGCATTCGACCTGGCGATCGGATTCCTCACGGTTCGGGTCGTCTCACCCGGCCTGACGCGACGCGTCCGGAGCGGCGCGACGAAGCGATCCGGTTCCGACGACACCGCAGTCGCGGCCCGACCCACATCCGCTCCCGAGCCCTCGCTGATCTGAAGGACATCATCATGAAGAAGGCATTGATCGTCGCGCTGACCGGCGCCACCCTGATGTCGTTGACGGCATGCGGGATCGGCAAGGACCCGTTGTCGTCCGACGACGGCGGAAGCAGTGACGGCGCCATCGTCGTCGGCTCCGCGGACTTCCCCGAAAGCCAGCTGATCGCGACGATCTACGCGGAGGCGCTGCGCGCGAACGGCATCGACGTCACCGAGAAGCTCAACATCGGGAGCCGGGAGGTGTACGTCCCGGCCATCCGGGACGGCTCCATCGACCTGCTGCCCGAATACTCGGGTGCGTTGCTCCAATACCTCGACAGCGCCACCACCGCGACCGCCTCGGACGAGGTGACCGCGGAGATCAAGGCCAAGCTGCCCGCCGGGCTCGTCGCACTGGAACCGTCCCCTGCCGAGGACAAGGACGTTCTCGCGGTGCGGCAGGAGACCGCGGACGAGTACTCGCTCGAGACGATCGAGGACCTCGTGCCCCACGCCGACGAACTGACCCTCGGCGGCCCGCCCGAGTGGAAGACCCGGGAGAACGGCGTCGCAGGCCTGAAGGACAAGTACGGCCTGACGTTCAAGGAGTTCCTGGCACTGGACGCGGGCGGTCCCCTGACGCTCAACGCCCTGCTGAGCGGCCAGATCGAAGTGGCGGACGTGTTCAGCACCGACCCGGCGATGCGTTCGGAGAACCTCATGGCGCTCGAGGACACCAAGCACCTGTTCCTGGCGGAGAACATCACCCCGATCATCAACGAGAACAAGGCAGGCGACGACGTCCGCGGCGTCCTGGCCGACGTGTCGGCCGCATTGACGACCGAGGATCTCATCGAGATGAACCAGCGGGTGGCCGACCTCGAGGACATGGGCGACATCGCCCGGGAATGGCTGGAGGACAAGGGGCTGGCGTCCTGATCACGCCCCGGGCGCGCGTCACCTCAGCGCATCGAACGTCGCCGTCGCATATTGGGCGGTCCGGTCGGAGCCGAGAAGTCCCGGACCCATCTTGTTCATCACGTACGTCATGGTCATCCGTCGTTCGGTGTCGACGACGACCTGCGAGCCGCCCCAGCCACCCCAGAAGCAGATGCGGCCCTCGGGGACGAACGGCACGGACACGGGCGTCGGCAGTCCGTAACCGATGCCGAATCGAATCGGTTGCCCCAGAGCCAGATCCACACCGTTCGACTGCTCGTCGAAGATCAGGGAGATGGTGTCCGGCGACAGCAGACGGACGCCGTCGAGCTCGCCCCCGCAGGCCACGACGGACTGGATCCGGGCGAGCGACCGGGCGTTGCCCTGGCCACCGGCCGCACCGTTCTCCGCCTTGCGCCACTCGTCGGACCACGACGCGGACGCGTCCGGTCCGGGGCCGGTGAACGTCCTGACGATGACACTGGCGGGGTCGAGGGAGGCCAGGTCGATCGGCAGCGGAGGCGGCGGGACCACGTTCGACACCCGGCCGAACTCCGACGGGTCCAGTCCGATGTGGAAGTCGGCACCCAGCGGTCCGGCGATCTCCTCCGCGACGAAACGGCCGAGCGTGCGCCCGTCGATTCGGCGGACGACCTCGCCGATCAAATGGCCGTAGTTCAGCGCGTGATATCCGGACGCCGTGCCCGGCTCCCACCACGGCGCTTGGGCGGCAAGTCGTTTCGTCGACCCGGCGAGGTCGAACGTGTCCTCGACCGTGATCGGCTGATCCCATCCCGAGACACCCGACGTGTGCGAGAGGAGATGGCGGACCTCGACGCGTTCCTTGCCTGCCGCGGCGAATTCCGGCCAGTACTTCGCGACGGGCGCGTAGACATCCAGCAGTCCGCGATCGACGAGCATCAGTGCGGCGAGCGCGGTGACCGTCTTGGTGCACGACCACACATTGGTGATGGTGTCGCGCTCCCATTCGGTGGCGTGATCGGTGTCGGACCATCCGCCCCACATGTCGACCACCGGATCTCCGTCGAGGGTCACGACGATCGACGCGCCGAGTTCCTCACCGGAGTCGAGGTTGTCCTTCAGGGCCTCCTGCAACGCCGTGAAGCGCTTGTCGCACACTCCTCCGAGCTTGGTCACCTGCGGTTCCTCTCCACCAGCCGATGCAATTGATCTTGACATCGGGTTCAATTGAGGGTTCCAGTGTGAGCCCGCTCCTCGTGTGATGTCAATCACTCGTTCGTGACGACTCGCGTCCGGACGGGGCCCGACCTCAGCCGGTCACGGGCAGCATCAGCGCCTGACCCGGATCACCCGAGGCGATGGTGACCTGGTGCGGCACGAGACTTCCACGGAAGCTCGGGTCTCCCCCGGATACCACGAGGCGTACGCGGTGGCCCTCATCGAAGCGGTGGACGATGGCCGGCATCGTGACGCGGACGGGCTCACCGGGTGCCACGATGCGCACCGGCGCGACCTGTCCGTTGATCAGCGTTTCCGTGCCGTCGGGAGCCACGTCGTACAGCTTCGCGAAGACCACGACCGAATCCTCGACACCGGCGACCGCGGGTGCGGCCGTGACGCGGACGTCGAGCGTCGGGGCTCCGACCACGTCCACCGGGGCGCCGAGGATGACGGACGACCATTCGGCCTGGGTGCCGGGGACCACGCCCTGCGGGACCTGATTCTCCGGCCGGGTGTCCGGCGCTTCCCGGTCGGTGGGGAGGCCGACCGGCAGCGTGTTCAGCGTCTGTGCACCGGGAACGATGCCGTCGAGGCGGTCGGTGAGTGCGCCGTCGCCGGAGAGGTAGAGCGAATAGTCCTGGCCCACCGAGACATCCGAGGATTCGGCGTACGCGGGTGCGGCGTTGCCGGTGTAGTCGACCCAGTTGCGGAAGTAGCTGAACACCGGCCCGGTGTCGACCTCGCTGTCCTTCAGATAGTGGTCGAACCAGTCGACCATCCGGCCCGTCTCGTACTGGGTGTCGGGGTTCGGATTCTTCATGCTGATCTCCCCCTCGGCGGGAGTGAGATCGGAATGACCCCAGCTGTGCCAGATCATCTTCACGTCGTTGCCCTGCGCCTGCAGGGTCTCGAACGTGGCCGTCGATTCGTTGAGATCGAACAGGGTGTCCTGCTGTCCCTGCATGATCAACACCGGGATCTTCACCCGGTCCGCGTACGACACCACGGACGACTGGCGCAGGAACTCGACGGACCCCGGGTCCGGGTAGCCCTGCACCGCGGACTGCGCCAGTGCGGGGCACGCGGGGTCGGCGAAATTGGGGCAACCGAAGGCCCGCGCGGGGTCCTGCGCGTAGCCCTCCGCCCGGGGGTTGGTCGCGCCGATGGCCCCGAACATGAGCGACCACACCACCTTCGACGCCCCGGGAATCGACGTGCTGACCCCGGTCGTCTGGTCGGTGCCGTTGGGCGCGAGCGAGTAGCTGAGGTCGTTCCAGGTGATCATCGGGATGATCGTGTCGATCCGGGGGTCCACCGAGGCCGCGGCGAACTGCACGGCCCCACCGTAGGAGCCGCCGACCATGCCGACCCGCGGATCGTGCGCCTCGGCGGCGCCGTGGTGCGCGGTCGCGTCCTGCACCACGTAGTCGAGACCGGGGACGGGAACGGTGTGCGCGGGATCGACGAACGCCATCCCGTCGCGTCCACCGAGGAAGCTCACCAGTTCACTCGCCGCTCGCCCGTCGTACTCGGGATTGTCCATGTGGATCTTGCAGCCGGAACCGCCGAAGCCCAGCCCGGAGTACGCGAGCACCGCGTAACCGCGGGACGCGAGGAACGAGGCGATACCGGCCTGGTCATTCTTGGAACCGCCGAAGCCGTTGGTGGTGAGGACGGCGGGCACCCGATTCGACGCCGACGCCGAATCGGGCTTGTACACGTCGCCGATCACGTCGCACGGCTCGTCTCGGTTCGGTCCGACGAGAACCTGGAAATGGAGCGTGGTCTTCGTGAAACCGAGCGGATCGGCTGTCGCCGGAGCCGCCGCCGCGATCGGTGTCAGTACCGCGGCCGCCGCCGTCACCACCGCCAGAGTCGATCTACGCGCCCTGTGTTTCACAGCCCACCCGCCGTCCGTCACTCCGCCCCGAGCACCTCTGACGAGCGTAAACGCTCTGGACGCACGACCAACTCAGGCTGCCGGTGTGTCGCGGGCATCGGTGTGGACCGCGGCTCGCAGACTCGCGCAGGTCGTCTGGCACACGGCTGCGCCCCTCGTGCGGTTTATATGTGAGCTGTGGTAGTGACCAAGCGCGCCGAAACGTCCCTGTTGACCGACCAGGTCTACGAGACGATCCGACGGCTCGAGGAAGCCGGTCTGGCCGAGCGTGTCCCCCACAAGGGCGCGGTCGTGAAAGGCCTGACCCTGGCCGAACTGGTGCATGCCTACGACGTCCGCCGGTTGCTCGAGGTGGAGGCCCACGATTGGGCGCCCAGCAGATCGGCCCCGCCGACGTCGACCGGATGCAGACCGAGTACGAACTCATGCGGGCCGCCATCGCCGAACGGCGGGTGGTGGCGCTTCTCGATCACGACGAGGCACTGTTGACCATTCTCTACGAGGCGGCAGCGAACCCCGTGCTCGTCGATTCCATCCGTTCCCTGTGGCAGCACTGCCGCGCCTACAAGATCGTCGGCGCGCAGGGCACCCTGGACACGGCGGGAGACGACTCGTTGTGGAGGTACCAGGAACGTCTCGTCGAGGCCGCCCGCAAGGGTGACGCCGACGCCGCGGTCGCCGTCAACAATGAATCGTTGATCGATGACGTCGCGGATCAGGATTCAACTCGCCACTCAACAGGATGCCGGTAGCGCCAGCGACAACGGATCTCACCGATCATCGAGAGCGCAGGAGGACACACCGACCCTGGGAAAATGTTCGCCTGGGCCGGTGCCACGGCGAGCTGGCCCATGCGAACCGACCCCGGCGGAAGCCGCGGCCTCGACGACTACTTCACGCGGGACTTCACCCGCAACATCGGCGCCGAGTTCATGGGCCGCAACAAATTCGGCCCGCAGCGCGGTCCCTGGCACGACCACGGCTGGCGCGGCTGGTGGGGTGACGAGCCTCCGTTCCACACTCCGGTGTTCGTGTTGACCCACCACACCCGTCCGTCGTTCACCCTCGGCGACACCACGTTCCACTTCGTCGACGCCGATCCCGCAACGGTCCTCGATCAGGCGCGGGATGCGGCCCAGGGCAAGGACGTCCGGCCACCATCTGTTCTGGCGAAAGTCGCACTAGACCACGAACGGTCCGGCGACCACGCCGGTGCCGGTTCGATCAGGGCACCTTCGGCGGGTTGTCAGGGAAGAGGAGTGCACCGATCTCCTTGCCGATCGGCACAGTGTTATTGGCGTTGGCATTGGCCGTCGGTCCGAGCGTGGCGTAGACGACGATCGTGGTCTTCGACTCCGTTTCGTAGAGGGCGATGCCGTTGTAGCCCCCGAATGCCGGGTTCATGAGCAGCCAACTGCCCAGGTGAACGGTTCCGAATGCGAAGTACTTGTCCGCAGTCAGCGGGCCCAGCCCGGCGGTCTTGTCCGCCATCATCTCCGTGAACGCCGTGTCGGACAGGAGTTCGCCGGTGCCGAGCGCACGAACCCACCGCGCGACTTCGGCCACCGTCGAGTTCATGTTGCCGCTGTTGAGGAACGCCGTGGGATTCCAGAACGTGGAGTCCTCGAAGACGCCACGTTCGTTGGTATAGCCGTGCAGGATCGGTTCACTCATCTGGGGTGTCAGCACCACGCTGCTCGCGTCCATCCCCAGCGGCGTGAAGATCCGCTCCTTCAGGAGGTCGCCCAACGGCTTTCCCGCCGCCTTCTCGAGTACCACACCGAGCAGGCACAGGTCGCTGTGCGCGTAGGCAAAGCTGGTTCCCGGTTCGAACAGCGGCGGGCGGGCGTTCGCCAAGTCGAAGATCTCCTGAGACGTAAAGCCTTTGATCGGATTTGCGTAGAAGATCTTCAGGAAATCGGGGTTGGTCACGTAGTCCGAAATGCCGGTGGTGCTGTTGGCGAGCATCCGCGGGGTGATCTTGTCGGCTCGCGGAAAGTCGGGCACCCACTTGGCGATCGGCTCGTCCAGGCTCAGCGTTCCGGCCTCGCCCAGCTGCAGCAGAATTGTCGACAGCATCGGTTCCATCGGCTGGCCGACTCGCAGTTGCATGTCACGCGTCGCGGGAACGCCGAGCGGAGACTCCCCCACCGCCCCGGCGGCGATCTCCTCGTCGCCGCGCCACACACCGAATACGGCGCCGCTGAGATCGAGCTCCGTCAGCTTGTCGCGAACGATAGCGACGATCTTGTCGGCGTTGGGATCATCGGTGTGCGCGACGTCGGGACCGTTTTCCGCTGATTGCTGTTCGCCGCTGCGACCGTCCGATCCGCACGAAACGGTGGCGAGGGCAAAAACGATGCTGAGCGCGGTGGCCGTTCGACGCAGCCGGCTACGAGTCGACAAGCTCATGGGGTCGATCCCTTCGTACGCAGAGGTCGAGTGGGAGTCGCTGCTCACTGGGATTCTAGGCGCAGACCGTCGTTGCCCAGGGAGGTTCCGGCCGTTATCCGATCGGCTGGTCGAGCGGCAACAACCAGCACTTTTCATCCCAGAACGGCCAGGTGATGCCATGTGGCACCACACTTGAGCCACTTAACCCTTGTGGTGATGCCATTGTTGTGCCACGATGGCACCATGGATTTGACACCGTATGTGAGCAACCTCGGACGTGAATTCGCCACCCTCGCCGAAGCCGGCGGTGACGAATCCCGTGCGTTGGTCGAGCGCCTCACCGGGTCGCTCGAGTCGGCGATCCGGATGACGCTGCTGGACGCGCTGTCCGCTGCCACGGACGAGATCACCCAAGATCTGGCCCCGGGATCGGTGGAGTTGCGCCTGCGCGGACGCGATCCGAACTTCGTCGTGACCGCACGGCCCGCCGAGCCGATCGAGGAAGCGGCCGAGGACGATGCGGCACCGGCCGACAGCGGCACACCGATCGCCGAGGACGGCCCGACCGCGCGGATCAACGTGCGCCTCCCCGAACAGCTCAAGGCCGCGGTCGAGGAGGCCGCAGCCAAGGAGGGGCGCTCGGTCAACGCCTGGCTGGTCCGCGCGGCCTCGACCGCGCTGCAGCAACCGGACCGCGTCCAGCACGCCCAGCAGCGCGGCAAACAGACCAAGCAGAGCCTCACCGGCTGGGTGCGCTAGCCACACCGCCCACCACCACACCACGTCCCCGACCTGCGGGGATGTTTCACCAACTCATCCCGAGGGGACAGCTATGCCCAATTTCGATACACCCGAACCGATTTCCGTCACGCTCGAACTCGGCGTCGGCAATGTGCGGATCACCGCGAGCGACCGCACCGACACCACCGTCGACGTGCGCCCGAGCGACGAATCCGATGAGTCGGACGTGCAGGCCGCCCAGCGGGTCCGCGTCGACTACGCGAACGGCGTCCTCCAGGTCATGGGGCCGAAAGCGCGCGCTCTCGACTTCTCCCGCAAATCCAGGTCGGTGGAGGTGTCCATCGACCTGCCCAGCGGTTCGCAGGTTTCCGGCGAGGTGCAGGTCGGAGACGTCAGCGGCACGGGCCGGCTCGGGCAGTGCAGGTTCAAGACCTCCGCCGGAAACGTCCGGCTCGAGCAGACCGGTCCGTTGCGTGTGGATACCGCGGCCGGTCACGTCACCGCGGACGGCGTCGCGGGCAACGCCGAAATCCGCACCGGCTCCGGGAAGGTCCGCATCGGCGAGATCGAAGGCTCCGCAATCGTCAAGAACTCCAACGGCGACACCACGATCGCCGCGGTCACCGGCGACGTCCACGTGCGCTCGGCGAACGGCGACATCTCCGTCGACCGCGCCGGCGCGAGTGTCGAGTCGAAGACGTCCAACGGCAGCATTCGCCTCGGCGAGGTGGCCCGCGGTTCGGTCGAGCTCGGGACCGCGATGGGCGACCTGGAAATCGGCATCGCCGAGGGCACCGCCGCCTGGCTCGAGGTGAACACCAAGTTCGGGCAGGTACACAACCTGCTGGACAACACCGCCCGGCCCGAGGCGTCCGACGAGACCGTCGAGGTCCGCGCGCACACCTCGTTCGGCGGCATCACGATCCGCCGTTCCTGATCCACTTCTGACCCTCGAGAAAGGGAAACCATGACCACCAGGCAATCTCAGCCGGCCATCGCGGTGACCGGGTTACGCAAGTCGTTCGGCGACCACGTCGTGCTCGACGGCATCGATCTGACCGTCCCGCAGGGAACGGTCTTCTCCCTGCTCGGCGCGAACGGCGCCGGGAAGACCACCACGGTCAACATCCTGTCCACATTGATCAGCGCCGACGCCGGTGTTGCCCGGGTCGCCGGCCACGACCTCACTCGCGAATCCGACGCGGTGCGCGCCGCGATCGGTGTCACCGGCCAGTTCTCGGCGGTGGACAACCTGCTCACCGGCAGGGAGAACCTGCTGCTGATGGCGGATCTGCACCACCTCGCCCGCAGCGACGGCCGGCGGCGCGTCGCCCAGCTGCTCGAACAGTTCGACCTGGTCGATGCGGCCTCGAAGCCGGTCTCGACATACTCCGGAGGCATGCGGCGGCGGCTCGACCTCGCGATGACCCTGGTCGGCAGCCCGCGCGTGATCTTCCTCGACGAGCCGACCACCGGCCTGGACCCACGCAGCCGCCGGGCCATGTGGCAGATCGTCCGGGACCTGGTGGCAACCGGCGTCACCATCTTCCTGACCACCCAGTACCTGGAGGAGGCCGACGAACTGTCCGACCGGATCGCGGTCCTCGACCACGGCCGCCTGGTCGCCGAGGGAACCGCGGACGAGCTCAAGCGCCGCATCCCCGGGAGCCACGTCCGCCTGCAGTTCGCCGACCCGCGCGGCCTCGAAGCGGCCGAGCGGGTCCTCGACCAGGTCGCGCGCGACCCCGACGCGCTCGCCCTCCGTGTGCCCAGCGACGGCAGCCTCCGCTCGCTCAAGACTCTGATCGACCGGCTCGACGACGAGGCCATCGAGGTCGACGAGCTGTCCGTGCACACCCCCGATCTCGACGACGTCTTCCTCGCCCTCACCGGCAACCCCCACAACGAGAAGGTGACCTCATGAGCGCCCCCGCCCCCACTCTCGCCGGGCCGGCCCCGGCGGACCTCCGGTTCCACCCGCTGCGCGACTCGGCAACGATGCTGCGCCGCAACCTCAATCACATGCTGCGGTACCCGTCGATGACCGTGACTCTCGTCGGAATGCCGGTCGTCTTCCTGCTGCTGTTCGTCTACGTGTTCGGCGGCACGTTGGGCGCAGGGCTCGGCGGGGTGTCCGGCGGGCGCGCCGAGTACGTCAACTACGTCGTGCCCGCGATCATCCTGATGACCGTGACGGCCGCGGTGCAAGGGACAGCGATCTCGGTCGCGATGGACATGACCGAGGGCATCATCGCCCGGTTCCGCACCATGCACATCGCCCGCGTCTCGGTGCTGACCGGACACGTGCTGGGCAGCGTGATCCAGGCGATGCTCAGCGTCGCGATCGTGATCGGCGTGGCGCTGCTGGTCGGCTTCCGGCCCACCGCGGGGGTGGGCGCGTGGCTGGCCACCGCCGGGTTCCTGGTGGTGGTGACGTTCGCGCTCGTCTGGCTCTCCGTCGCGCTCGGCCAGGTGAGCAAGACCGTCGAGGCCGCGAGCAATGTGGGTATGCCGCTGGTCCTGCTGCCCTTCCTCGGCAGCGGGTTCGTCCCCACCGACTCCATGCCCGCCGGGCTGCGCTGGTTCGCCGAGTACCAGCCGTTCACCCCGATCATCGAAACCCTGCGCGGCCTGCTCATGGGTACCCCGATCGGGAACAACGCATGGATCGCGCTCGGCTGGTGCGCCCTCATCACCCTCGGCGGATACCTCTGGTCGAAAAAGCTCTTCAACCGCGAGTACTCGCGGTAGCGGCACGGCCCCGAGCCAAACCGGTCTGCAGCACCGCCGTCGACAGACCAACCGTCACGAAAGGAAATCCGATGAGTAGAACGGTCGCCATCCCGTACGGCCTCCCGATGGAGCGCGATGCGGGACCCTTCGACCCGCCCCAGCAGATCACCCGGCTGCGCGAGTCTCGCCCGGTCAGTCCCATGATCTTCCCCGACGGTCACGAGGGCTGGCTCGTCACCGGCTACGACGCGGTCCGCCGGCTCATGGCCGACACCCGGTTCAGCTCCCGCCAGGACATCGGTATTCTCCACGTGCCGTACGAGACTCCCGGCATGCCCGTCGCCACCGAGCCGTCGCCGCAGGTGCCGGGCCTGTTCATCGCCATGGACCCGCCGGACCACACCCGGCTGCGGCGCACACTCACCGGCGCCTTCACCGTCAAACGCATGAAGCAGCTCGAAGACCACATCATCGACGTCGCCGAGCGGCAACTGGACGAGATGGCGCGCCTGACCCCGCCGGTCGACCTGGTCGAGGAGTTCGCGCTGCCGGTGCCCTCGCTGGTGATCTGCGAACTGCTCGGTGTCCCCTACGCGGACCGGGAGAACTTCCAGGTCAACTCCGCCAAGTTCCTGGTCAAGGACCAGCCGCTCGACGAGAAGATGGGCGCGTACATCGCACTGACCACGTACCTTTCCGAACTGGTCACGCGCAAACGCGCCGCCCCCGGCGACGACATCCTGTCCGATCTGGCCCGCGACGACGACCTCACCATCGAGGAGCTGACCGGTGCCGCCTTCCTGTTGCTGCTCGCCGGCCACGAGACCACCGCCAACATGCTGGCGCTGGGCACCTTCGCGCTCCTGGAGAACCCCGAGCAGCTGGCGGAACTACGCGCCGACCCGGACCTGCTCCCCGACGCCGTCGAGGAACTCCTGCGCTACCTGTCCGTTGCCGACATCTTCTATCGCTACGCCACCGAGGACATCGAACTCGGCGGTGAAACGATCCGGAAGGGATCGACGGTAGTCGTCTCGTTGCTGGCCGCCAACCGCGACCCCCAGCGCTTCGACAACCCCGACACCCTCGACATCCGCCGCAAGGCCCGCGGTCACCTGTCCCTCGGCCACGGCGTCCATCTGTGCCTGGGCCAGCAGCTGGCCCGCGTCGAGATGCGCGCCGGCTTCGAGGGATTGCTGCGCCGCTTTCCGACCCTGGAGCTCGCCGTCCCCGCCGGCGACGTGAAACTCAGGACCGACATGAACATCTACGGCGTCCACGAACTGCCGGTCACCTGGACGGAAACGGCCCGGTAGAACCGTCGGCCGAGCGCGTCAGCCGATCCAACCAGTCACCGAACAGGGCGGCGAGCAGTTCTGGCCGCTCGTGCATCAGCGCATGGCCGACGTCGTCGACGACTGCCAGGGTGGCGTGCGGGTAGCGCTCGAGCAATTCGGCCGCGTCCGCGTACCCGACGATCGAATCACGACGGCCGGCCACGATCAACGTCGGCCCGGAGAACGCGCTCGACCCGACGTCGACCGTCCACCCGGCGAAGATACGTCCGAGCGCATCCTCGTCGACGAGCGTCGTACCCGGCACCACCTGGTCGCGGTAGCGGCGCGCAGTGGACGGCGTGCGCACGACGAAGTACTCGTCGAACCCCGCCCACTGTGCACGTTCGAGTTCGTCGTAGGCATCGGCGTCCTGGCGAACCACGGCGTGGTCGGGCACGTGTCGTGACTGCTCGGTGACCGGGCACATCAACGCCAGGCCGAGCACCGTGTCCGGTCGCTGTGCGGCCACCCCACGTGCCAGATAGGCGCCGTAGGAATGTCCGACCAGCAACACCGGGCCCACGCCCAGGCTGTGGATGAAGTCGCCGAGCAGCGTCACCACATCGTCGTTGCTGGTCAGCCCGTCGGTTGTCGAGAGGCCCATCCCCGGCAGGTCCGGATAGATCCGCCGGTAGCCCGTGCCGGGAACGATGGCCTCGATCGCTGCCTCGATCTCACGATGATCCACACCGGCGCCGTGCAGAGCCACGAGCGGCACGCCGCCGCCGTGCTCGACGTAATGGACCAGGGCTTCGTCGATCCGGCGCTCCATGTCAACACCTTAACGATCCACGCCGACCACACGAGCCGCGCTCAACCAATTGCCCGGTCCCCCGTCGACAACTGAAATATGCTGCGTGAGGTGGACATTGTCGATGCTCATCATCATTTCATCAACCTGCCCGACCTCGAGTACCCGTGGATCGACAGTCGCCCACCCGCGCTCACCGCCTTGCTCCCGAACTACTACGACGCTGCGCACCGGTACCTGCCGCACGACTATCGGGCACAGGTCGAGGGGGCGCCCGTCACGGCCTCCGTCGCGTGCGAATTCGGTGCAGCAGACAGTGTCGCGGAGGCCGTCTGGATTCAGCACTGCGCCGACCGTGTCGGTGTTCCGAACGCCTTCATCGCGGCCGTTCAGCTCGATTCAGACGATCGCGCAAGCGTTCTCGCGCGATATCGGGATCTCCCCGTGGTCCGGGCGGTGCGCCAGCCGCTGTACTGGGCGGCCGACCCGATCAAGCGCCTGGGTGCGCGCGGCGACTACCTGTCGGACCCGGCCTGGTTGCGTGGATTCGAGCAGGTCGCCGATGCGGGGCTGGTGTGGGATCTGCTCGTATACGACGAGCAGCTACCCGCCACTCACGAGCTCATCGCCGCGTTTCCCGAGACCACCTTCGTGCTGGAGGCGGTCGGGTGGCCGGTCGACCTCACTGCCGAGGGCTTCTCCCGTTGGGAAGAACGCATCACTGCGGTGAGTCGGTTTCCGAATGTCGTCCTCAAGTTGCAGGGAATCGCCCTCATTTTCGGAACATCCCTGGAGGGGATCGGTAAGTGGATCCGGACGGCGCTCAGCATCTTCGGCGCCGGGCGATGTATGTTCGCCTCTCATTACCCGATCGACCATCTGCTGTGGGATACCGAAACCATGGTGTCCACCGTCCAGGCAGCCCTGGGCGACTTGTCGTCGACAGAACAAGCGCACTTCTTCGGCGAAACCGCACGACGGGTGTATCGCCTGCCCGCCGGTGACGCCTAATATGAGGGAGATCGGAGTACCTGCAGTTTCGACGCCGCCAATCCAGTTTCGGGTTCCGGTCCACACTGTGAGGAGTCCACGTGACACGAGAGGGAAGTATCCGGGTCGGCGACCGGACCATCACGTATCTCGAAGCCGGTGACCCGGGCGGGCCACTCGTGCTGCACAACCACGGGGGACCCTCGAGCCGACTGGAGGCCGAACTGTTCGACCCGTATGCGAAGGCCAACGGACTGAGATTCGTGTGCGCGGACCGGCCCGGCATGGGCGGGTCAGACCTTCAGCCGGGCCGCACCTTCGAAGGCTGGACCGATGACCTCCTGCTGCTGGCCGACTCCTTCGGCGCACAGCGATTCGCGGTAACCGGCTGGTCCGAGGGTGGACCTTGGGCCCTGGCGGCCGCCGCGTATCTGGAACCCGCGCGCTTGGTCGATGTCGTGTGCATCGCCGGTGGCAATTACGGAACGTTCGGATCGAACTGGGCCGCGAAGTATCTCAGTAGCGTCGACGCGCTGGGCGGCCGCCTGGCGCTTCACTTCCATCCCGGCTTCACACTCATGTACGACGTGCTCGGTATCAGTGCCACACATTTCGCGGATCGCTACGCGAAGGCGATCACACAGTCGGCGTGCACCGCGGATCGGGAGGTGCTGGCTGACGAGAAGGTCCTCGACGCGTTTCTGAGGGCAGGGCGCGAATGCTTTCGACATGGCGCGGACGGACTCGTCGCCGACGCCACGATGCTCTACAAGGCCTGGCCTTTCGACATGACGAAAGTGACGCGCCCCGTGCACTTCTGGCAGGGAAGCTCCGACACCCTGGTGCCTGAGATCATCAACAAGACAGTAGCGGACAAGACCCCGGGCGCCGTCTGGCACCCGATCAGTGGTGGTGGTCATTTCATTGCCGTCAGCCACGCGGACGACATTCTCGCGTTGGTAGCGAATCATCTTGCGCCAGACGAACACTGACGCTCTTCGTCAGGCCGGGACGTCTCGGGCGTCGAGCCGAGTCTGGTAGAACAGCACCGTCACGGCGACGACCGCTTCGAGTGCGGCCGTCGCGAGCGCCGCCACCATCGGCGTCGACATCGAATGACCCATCGGAGCCGACGCCGCCGCATGCATCACGTGCCCGTGGTGGCCGCCGCCACCGGAACCGGGACTCATCACGGTGACGTGCAACGCGATCATGCCGACGTTCATCAGCGCGACGAGACCCCAATCCCGGTGCGAACCACGCATCCACAGGTGCCGTGCGCAGTACAGGCATCCGAAGATCATCGCAACGGTCACCACGGCGACCAGCGGCGACGACGTCGCATGCTCACCGAGCGACGCGGCGTGGAGCCCGGCCGCAGCGACCGCGAGGGCCGCGGCCGCCCGCCGCAACCAGTGGCTGGTGCGGCGGGCGATCGAAGGAAAGACGGCGGACACGACTTCTAGCCTTCGCAGCAGTGCTTCGCGGTGCTCGCCGGCACGTCGAGCGCGGGGTTGCGGTCGAAGAATCCGACCGGCTTCAGCGTGAACCCGGCATAGTCGACCGGCATGACCGGCCAATCCTCGGGCCGCGGGAAGTGCGTCAGCCCGAACGTGTGCCACAGCACCAGGTCTTGCCCCTCGATGTCCCGGTTGCCCGCCACGAACGTCGGCAGACCGGCCTGGCCCGGGTGCTGGTTGACGAAGTCGCCTGCGGGATAACGCTCGGACTCGTCGTATTGCGTGACCCACAGGTGCTTGGTCGCGAACGCGGCACGGGAGGCAATCGAACTCGACGGGTCGGCCAGGAGCACCGGCTGACCTTCGGGGTGCAGCGCGTACCCGACATCCTGCCCCAGCCGGTTCTGCTTGGTGGGATTGGTTATGTGCCAGACCCGGGCCTTGAGGTTGTCGGCGGTCCGTTGCCCCTCGGATTCGGTGGTCAGCTTGGTTTTCTGGCAGCGGAAGGCATTGCCCCACGGGTTCTCCGGGCCCATCGGGACGGGCACGGCATCCACTTCCTCGACGGTGTTCACATTGCCGTCGACGGCCATGTCGAGCCGGGCGGAGAAGAGGTGCTGGTGGAACGGGGCGCCGAGGCCGGGCGCCATCTGTGTGGAGAATCCGTCGGCACCGCGGTAGGCGGAGGTGAAGACGATTCCGGTGGCCTTTGCCTCGAGTTCGATGGTGCCGTCGAGGTAGAGGTACCAGTAGAACCCGTAGTCGTAGTTACCGATGGTGAGGAAGAACGAGATGACGAGGCGGCGCGAGCGGCGGGTCTCGGTCATGCCGTTGAACATGTCCGTGTGCTTCCACAGGACGCCGTAATCCTCCTCGTGGAGACAGATCGCGTTCTTCATGACGCGCGGGTCACCGGACTCGTCAGCGATCGTGACGTCGAAGTACTGGATCTCACCGAGACAGTCGCAGCCGAGTTCGAGCGAGTTGGTGTACCGGCCGAACAGGTACTCGCCCTGGTCGAAGTAGTTCTGCCAGTATCGAACCGGGGACGGATCGGCGTAGGGAACCACCATCTCGGCGATCGAGGCACGATAGATCACGGGACGTTCCACTCCCCCGTCGTCGAACGAGAGCTGGTGCAACGTCAAGCCCTCGCGCACATCGAAACCGAAGCGGAACTTCCAGTCGGCCCAGGTGATCTCGTTGCCGTCGACGGAGAAGCTGGCACCTTCGGGTTGAGTGATCTCGATGGGTTTGAGGTCGGTGCGGGTGGGTGTGGCGTGCGGTTCGGCGTTCCATTCGCCGCGCTCGGCTGGGACGGGAAGCTCGATCTCGTCGACCACCTTCACGACGCGACGCTCGGTGAGGTCGACGTAGGCCACGACCCCGTCGATCGGGTGCGCCCACGGCAGGTCCGCCTTGTCCTCCTGGTGGAAGGCGAGGACGCGGACGATGCGGTGCCCGACCTCGTCCTCGTGGCCGAACACGCCGGCCGACAGGGGAACCGCCCGGACCTTCGACGGTTCGATGCCGCGCTTGGCCATCGCCGCGAGCCAGTCGGAGCTGCCGAGCAGGAACGCTTCGATGTCCTCGAACTCCTCGTCGAGGATCGGCACGTGGCCGTCGGTGGCGGAATCGACGGTGGCCCTGCTGATCACGCGGTTCTCCGTCACCGACACGACGAGGTCGGTGCCGATGCCGGTGGAGCGATCGAGCAGCAGGATCCGGGCGCGCCGCTCGATCGGGTCGCCCGGCGTGAACGCGAGGACCGTGGACTTGTGCGGCTCGGCGAGTGCGACGAAGACGAAGCGCACGTGCTCACCGATCAGTCCCTCGTCGGTGAGGAGTGCTTTCGCCGACCGGATCTCGTCCGCCGACAACGGAGTGAGCGGATGGTCCGGGGCGGCGGAACCGATGGCGGCCGGGGTCTCGGTGGTGGCGGTACTCATCGTGCGATCTCCTTGTCGATGATGGTGTCGTTCGTGTCGTGCTGCGGTAGAGCGGTGTCGTGGCGTGCGGCGTGGGGTCGGAGCACGGCGACGGCCGCTCCACCGGCGAACGTTCCTATGAGCAGAACCCCGATGACGGCGGCGAGAGTGCTCGACCCGCCGACGAGAAGGGGAAGGTTGGCGACGGTCATGATCAGAAGCCCGGCCAGGCCGACGAGGCCGAGCAGTGGTGCGATCACGGTGTTCCACACCCGCCGGTCCACCCGGGTCCGGCCGAAGTAGACGAGGACGGCGACGGAGGTCAGGGTCATCAGTGCGACGATGCCGACCGAGGACACACCGGCGAACCACGCGAACACCTCGGTCACCGGATCGAGTCCGGCAACAGCGGACGCGACGATCAGGACGAGAGCCGACGCCGTCTGCACAACCGACGCGATGTACGGCGACGCGTGCTTGACGTGCGAGCGACCGCATCCCGCCGGCAGGGCCGCGCTGTTCCCGAGGGAGAAGATGTACCGGGAGAGCACGTTGTGGAAGGACAGCAGGGCGGCGAACAGGCTCGTGATCAGGAAGATCTGGACGAGGTCGCCGGCGATCGCACCCACGTAGCGGGTGGCGGTCTCGGTGATCATCCCTTCCGGATTCTCGGTCGCGACGGCCACGGCACCCTCGTCGCCCCACGCATTGACCATCGCCCAGCTCGACAGTGCGTAGAAGCCGCCGATCACCAGCAACGCCAGGTAGGTGGCCCGGGGAATGGTGCGGCCCGGGTCGCGGGCCTCGTCCCGGAAGACGGCGGTGGCCTCGAAGCCGATGTACCCGGCGATGGCGAAGATCAGTGCGATGCCGGGTGCTCCGGAGAAGAACTCGGCGGGGTGGAACGCCGCCGTCGAGAATCCCTCGTCGCCGCCGCCCCGGACGATGACGGCGGCGTCGACGACGAGGACGATCCCGACCTCGCAGACGAGCAGTACGCCGAGCACCTTGCCGGACAGGTCGATGTGCCGGTATCCGAGGATCGCGACCACGGCCGTCACGGCCAGGGCCCACACGTACCAGGGAAGTTCGGGGCCGCCGTGAGCGGTGACGAAATCGTTGACGGCGGCTCCGATGTATCCGTACACCGCGCCCTGGACTGCCGTGTAGGACAGCAACGCGAGGAATGCGGAGCCGAGACCGGCATGCCGGCCCAGGCCCTGCGTGATATAGGTGTAGAACGCGCCGGCGCCGGGGAGGTGCTTGGCCATCGCCGTGAATCCGACGGCGAAGAACAGCAGTACCACCGTGCAGACGATGTAGGACGCGGGGTAGGCGGCGCCGTTGCCCGCTGCGATGCCCAGAGGGACGGTTCCGGCGATCACGGTCAACGGGGCCGCCGCTGCGACGACCATGAACACGATGGCACCCGGACCGAGGGTGCCTGCCAGTCTGCGAGGGGTGCCGTCGCTGACCGCACTCGAGTGCGTGGGGGCGTTGGTTGTCATGGTTTCCTTCGACTTTCACGAGGAGAGGGTCTGCGTGGATGCTCCGCGGTGAGCTCTGGGACGAGCATGCGACTGCGGGTTGTCGGCGCAGTTGCCGAAGCGTCACAGTCCGTCGACAGCAAATGAGAACGCACGCAGGACGATTCTCATTCGGGTCCGGTCGAGGTATCTAGAGGGCGATGTTGACGGACTTGCTCTGGGTGTACTCGGCGATGGCACCTTCACCGAGTTCGCGTCCCCACCCGGACTGCTTGTAGCCGCCGAACGGAAGCGCCGTGTCGAAGGCATTGTGGCAGTTCACCCACACCGTGCCCGCCTTGATCTCGGCGGCCACCTCGTGGGCGCGGGACACGTCCCGGGTCCACACGCTGGCGGCGAGGCCGTAGGGGGTGTCGTTGGCGGCCGCGCGGACGCCTTCCTCCCGGTTGAACGGCACCGCCACCGCGACCGGGCCGAAGATCTCCTCCTGGTACACGCTGAAGTCACGGTTCACGTCGACCAGCAGGGTGGGCTCCACGTAGAAGCCGGTGTCGCCGTGCCGCTGCCCACCGGAGAGCGCGCGGGCACCGTCGGCGAGTCCGGCGTCGATGTATCCGGTGACCTTGCCCAACTGCTCCTCGGAGATCAGCGGGCCGATGTCGTTGGTGGGGTCGAGTCCGGGTCCGATCTTCTGCGCCTTCGCGAAATCAGCGACACCGGACGTGAATTCGTCGAAGATCCGGTCTTCGACGAGCAGACGCGTTCCGGCCGTGCAGGCCTGGCCGTGGTTGAACAGGAACCCGCCGGCGACGCCCGGGATCGCAGCCTCGAGGTCGGCGTCGGAGAAGATCACCTGCGGGCTCTTGCCACCGAGTTCGAGGGACACCTTCTTCAGGTTCCCCGACGCGGCATTGACGATCTTCTTTCCGACCTCGGTCGAACCGGTGAACGCGACCTTGTCGACGTCGTCGTGACTCGACAGCGCCGCGCCGATGTCGCCGAAACCGGTGAGCACGTTGAACACGCCGTCGGGGACGCCGGCCTCGGCGATCACCTCGGCGAGGAGCAGCGCGGTGAGCGGTGTCTGCTCGGCAGGCTTGAGGATCATGGTGTTCGAGCAGGTCAGCGCGGGTGCCACCTTGAACGCGGCCATCACCAGCGGGAAGTTCCACGGGATGATCTGTGCGCACACACCGACCGGTTCACGGGTGGTGAACGCGTGGAATCGGGCTCCGGGCGCCCACGGCACCGACACGGGGATGGTGCGGCCTTCGATCTTGGTGGCCCAGCCGGCGTAGTAGAAGAAGATCTCCGCCGCCCACGTCACGTCGACGGCCTTCGCCACCGCCACGGACTTGCCGTTGTCGATCGACTCGAGCTGCGCGAACTGATCGGCCCGGGCCAGAATCCCCTCGCCGATCTTCCAGAGGATCCGCTGACGTTCCGCGGGGGTGAGCGAGCGCCACGGCCCGGACTCGAAGGCCCGCCGGGCCGCCGCTACCGCCCGGTCCACGTCTTCGATTCCGGCGTGCGGCACCGTCGTGATCACCTGTCCGGTGGCGGGATCGACCGTCTCGAACGTCCTGCCCGACGCGGAGTCCACCCATCGGCCGTCGACGAACATGCGCTTCGGCGACGAAACGAAGTCGACGACCCGGGGGTCGAGTCCGGCGGGGGTGTGAACGACTGCAGTCATCATGTCCTCTTCGATGGAGTGAATGAATCTGTGAATGAATCCGGCTTCTGCAGAACACTTTTGGCGGAATATTTCGCCTCGTCGTGCTGCGGCCTGAACCCACGATAAACCCCGAATGTGTCGCCGGTCACTACTAAATCCGGATGGGAATCAGCGACTGCGGCATTCTCATTCGACTTTTCCGGCCACGACGGCGCCGATTCTCATTCCGGCTTTTCGGGTCGGTGCAGCTGATCCGCCGTGTGCGCCGGCGCAGGCTCCGGAATCGGGAACGCATTCTCCGGCCATTCTCATTCGAGGTGATCGAAAATTAATTCCGATCGGCGCATCGCGCTCGTCTCCTGCGCTAGCGTGCAACTCATGCAGCCCCGGGTTGATCACTCGCGCGGGGCCGGCCGGAAAGTGTGGAGAGCAGGTGCGTGGTGTCCGGTACACCGAGAATCAGAAGTAGATCACCGGTCGCCGGTCTCGAGCGGGCACGTCTGAGTTTCGTCCAGGTGCTCGGGCAGTCCGTTTCCGCGGTCGCACCGTCGGCCGTGATGGTCACGCTGCCTGCTCTCGTCATACCCGACGCGGGCCGGGCGACCATTGCGGTGTTCGTCGCGGCGGCGATTCTGATGACGGCGGTCGGCTACTGCATCGGACAGTTCGCCACCCGGATGGTGGCCGTCAGCGGTCTCTACAGCTACATCGTGAAGGGACTCGGGGCGGTGCCCGGCTTCGGCGGGGGCTGGTCGCTGCTCGTCGGTTACGCGGCCGCGGCCATGGCGAGCACGCTCGGTGCCGCGAGTTACCTCGCCGCGCTGCTCGGCCGAGTCGGGCTTCCGGCGGGGTCGCCCCTCATCGCGGTCCTCGCGGCGATCGTCGGACTGCTGGCCCTTCTCCTCATGGTCCGGGGCGTGCAATTGTCGGCGCGGATCATGCTCGCCATCGAGGTCTTCGCGATCGTGGCCGCCTCCGCCGCGCTGGTGGTCGCGTTCGTGCAATCGGTCCGCGAGGGCGCGACCCCGGCCGCGGGCGGCGCGAAGTCAGGATCCGCGGTCGGGTTCGCCGTACTGCTCGCGATCACGTCGTTCGTCGGATTCGAGAGCGCGGGCACGGTGGCGCGGGAGGCCCGCAACCCGTTCGTCGCCGTCCCGCGCGCCATCCGGTGGACCCCCATCGCGCTGGGCGTTCTGTACGTGTTCGCGGCCGCCCTGCAGTTGCCGGAGCCGGTGCGGCAGGGAGTCGACTCGCTGCCGATCGTCCTCACGTTGCCCGACACGTCCGGCGCAGGTTCGTCGGCGCTGTCGATCGTCATGGAACTCGGCATCACCGCCTCCTGGTTCGCGTGCGTCCTCGGTTCGACGACGGCGCTGTCGCGCACCCTGTTCGCGATGGGCCGCGAAGGGGTGGTTCCGAGTGTGTTCGGCCGGACGCACCACCGGTTCCACACTCCGCATGTGGCGTTGACGGCCGCGATGCCGGTCGTCGTCGCGGTGCCCGTCCTCTATCTCTTCGTCAGCGGTTCGAGCCGCGACGTCCTGATCGGACTCCTCGCCGTGTCCGCCCACGGCTACGTCCTGGCGTATGTCCTGTTGTGCGTCGCGACGCCGGCGTTCCTCCGACGGATCGGCGAACTCACTCGACTTCCCGTGATCGTCGGCGTGGTGACGGCGACCGCGATGGTGGCACTGGTCGGGTGGGCGGCGTTCTCGCGGACGTATGTCGCGGGCGCGGCGACCGCCGTCTACGTGCTTCTGATGCTTGTCGGCGCCGCGGTCTTCGCGATCCGCGCGCGGCGATCCCCCGGAATCGGAGAACGGATGGGTGTGTACGACGAGGCCGTGGCCGAAGACCTGCTCGGCCGGTACCGACCGTGGGAGGTCCGCCGGTGAGCGCCGACGACAGAGCCCTGTCGGGGCGTCAGCCCAAGGCCGTCACCAGCGCCCTGCGGGTGCTAGAGGAGGTGGCCCGGGCCGGCTCGGGTGTCACAGCGAAAGACATCGCGGCCCGCCTGTCGATGCCGTCGGCGACGACGTACCGCCTGCTCAACATCCTCGTGGGCGAAGGTTATGTGGTGCGGCTCCCCGACCTGTCCGGGTTCGCGCTGGGCCAGAAGATCGGGATCCTCGTCGACGCGGCCGTCGTGCCCACCGTATGTGCGGCGGCGCGTGAGGTTCTCGCCGAACTGCGACTGTCGGTGCGCTTCGGGGTCCACCTGTTCTTCTACACCAACGTCGCCGTCCGCACGGCCGACGCGGACCCCGAATACCCGCCGCCGGAGGACGAGTCGTTTCTCAACCAGCACCTCTACGCGTGTGCGGTCGGCAAGCTCCTTCTCGCGGAGAAGTCGGAACTCGAATCCGTGATTCCCCGTTGGGAGCCACGGGCGCTGACGGCCCGCACCATCGTCGTAAGGAGCGAGCTGCTCGCGAATCTGGACCTGATCCGGAGCCAGGGCTTCGCCACCCAACTCGCGGAACTCCAGGACGCGTCGGCCTGCGTGGCCGTCCCCGTCCGGTCCGGAACGGGGGCCCTCGTCGGCAGTCTCGCACTGTCGGGACATGTCGATCACGAACACCTCATGCTGCGCCACGTCCCGTCGCTGCGGGAGCATGCGGAGCGGCTGGCACCGCTGATGGCGTAGCGCTACGGCGTCCGCGACTGACGGGCGAGCCGGCGGTCGTAGTCGGCGCGCCCCACGGGGTCGACGGCAGTGAGCGCCCGCCGGTCGTCGATCAGACGGCGGCCGAGATCGAGGAGACGCTCCGGGACCACGGCGTCGATCAGATCCCACCCGGCGAGGTACCGGGGCACGGCGGTTTCGGCGCGACGATGGTCCAGCGTCCGGACGATGGCGTCCGCGACGTCTTCCGGGTCGACGGTCGGCATCCCGCCGCCCAGCGGCACACCCGACGACAGTCCGGTGCGCACCGCGCTGGGAAGTACGGTGCTCACACTGACGCCGGCGGGAGCGAACTCCGCCCGGACGGAGGCGGAGAGCCCCACCGCCCCGAACTTGCTGGCGTTGTAGACGGCCATGCCGGGCACGGGCAGCTTGCCGGCCATGGAGCGCCGTCCAGGTCGATCACGGGATAGTTCCGGCCGCCGAAGATGCTCATATTTCGGAGACTAGTAGTATCTGAGTTACGTCGGTAGGCCGAATTTTCCTCCGAGTCCGTCGAAGCCAGGCGATATCCGGTGCGCGGAAATAAGATGAGTGATGACGAAAAACGCGCCGGCCCCACACCATCCGGTCGTCCTCGAAGCCCTCCCGTGAAGTCGACTCTGTCGTCGATCCTCGTCGGGTGCGTGGTGGCGCTCGCACTCCCGTGGGCGCATCTCGCGGTGGCCGACGCCGCGCCCGACTCCGCCATCCGGTACGTCGCGTTGGGTGATTCGCGAGCCACCGGGTCGCTACACGATCCGTTGTCGATCCGAGACGGGTGCTTCCGCACAGCCGACGCGTACCCGCAGATCGTCGCCGACACCCTGCGCGCGGAATCGTACGTCAGCAGGGCGTGCGCGGCAGCAAAGACCGAAAACATCACGGAAAAAACACAATTCACCATCACCGGACCTCAACCACCGCAGATCGGGGCACTCCGGCCGGACACGACGCTCGTCACCGTCAGCATCGGGGGAAACGACATCGCGTGGTCGTCGTTGGTGGAGCCCTGCTACACGCTCGCCCCGGGGCTCGACGCGAACTGTCGCTCCGACGCCACCACGGCCCAGCGCATGAACGACGCTCTCACCGTGCTCGGCCCGAAGGTGTCCGCCACCCTGGCTGCGATCACCGAGAAGGCCCCCGCTGCGACCGTGCTCCTGGTGGGGCACGGCGGCATCTTCGGCGACCGCGGTTGCTGGCCCTACATCCCCACCAGCGATGCCGACGCCGCCTTCGTGGTGCAGTTCTTCGTGAGAATGAACAGCGCTCTCGCCGACGCGGCACGGAGTAACGGCGCGTACTTCGTCGACGTGGCCGCCGCCGCGGTAGGGCACGATGCATGCGCCGGATCCGATCTCCGGTGGTTCGAAGGCCTCGTCCCCCGATCGTTCACGATGCCCCTGCACCCCACGCACGAAGGGCTGAGGGCAATGGCGGCACTCGTCGTCGCGACCCGTCCATGATCGGCCTGGTTGCGCCATTCCCTACGTCGTCAATTCGACCGACGACGCCGGAGCGAAGTTCCTCGACCAACCGGGGTTGACACTGATCCCGTTCGCCACGGCACAACCTGTCAGCAACATCCCCGGGCGTGCCCAGATCAGCACTGAACTACTCGCCGACACCGATGCCGATCTCATCCTGGCAACGAGTTCCAACGGCGCATTGGAGAGTCTGGAACAGCAGCCGGCATTCCAATCGCTCGGCGCCGTCGAACGCGGCGCATACGTGCCGCTGGCACCGACGCTGGCGCAGTCCATCGCCTTCCCCTCACCGCCCAGCCTCGATTGGGCACTGGGACAGGTGGTTCCACTCCTCGACTCCGCCGTGCAACGTTAACGACCGCGGAAGCCACTCCCGACACACTCGTCAATCCATCCGTAAACACGTCGATGCACCGCCGCACTACTGGACATCCGACCCAGTGGCGCAGGCGTGTGGTCGTCCGGTATATCTTTAAACAGGCCGTCCGGTTTGTTAACGGGAACGCTCGTAACCGATACCGGCGCTCACACGAAGAACATCGATATCTGTTTCCCGACACGTGGTTCTGTTCCACGCGCCGGGAACGGAAGGACCGCAGTGCTGTTGGCAGAAACGTCACGAACACCGGCCCCCGCGGCCGCGCCCCACCCCGAGGATTGGCGCGAGCTGGCCTCATGCCGCGGAGTCGCATCGTCGGTGTTCTTCTCCCCCGACGGCGAACGCGGTCATGCCCGCGCCCGTCGCGAAGCGAACGCCCAGCAGATCTGCCAGGACTGTCCCGTACTCGCCCAGTGCCGCGACCACGCCCTGGCCGAGGACGAACCGTACGGAATCTGGGGCGGGATGACCGAAGCCGACCGCCGACGGCACGCCCGCCGACTCCGTTCCGGCAGCCGCCGCTGACCGGCGCCTATTCCCCGCGGATCACCGTGCCTCCAGCTTGTCGATGTCGGCGAGGACTTTCTTGTGCCAGGCGATCTCGGTCTGGATGCGCATCTTGGCGTGGGCGACGATGAGATCGTCGGCAGTACTCTGGTCGGGCCATCGGCGATCGAGCTGGTGATCGAACTGCAGCTCGCGTGCCGCGAGGACGGCGATGCGGTCCTCGACGTAGCCGCGGAGCACCTCCCGGTCGAGATCTGCGCTCACAGCCAGGGCGAGGTCGACGGGGTCCGGTTTGAGTTCGAACTCGGTGAACGCCTCGTCGCGGAGCGCTCGGAGTTCCCTGGTTCCTTCCGCCGTGATCTCGTACACGGTTCTGGCGGGCAATGCTCCGTCCCGCTCTGTCCGCAACGGGCGGATCAGACCCTCGTCTTCGAGCCGATGCAACGCACCGTAGAGCGACCCGGGTTTCACCTGTGACCACAATTCGGCTCGATCCAGACGCGCGTCGCGTGCCGGAGACACCAGACTGACCACACCAGCGGTGACGGTCACCGCGTTCGACAGCGAACTCGCCGCCTTCGTCGACGACCTCTACGAGACCAACACCGCAGCTCACGGAGCCGGCCTGGCCGCCAACCAAGTCGGAGACCCGAGGGCGATCTTCGTGTACGACCTGGTCGAGGACACCCGGCGACATCGAGGGCACGTCATCAATCCGATGCTCGAGACTTCGCCGCTGCCCGAGACCATGCCCGACCCGGACGAACTCGAAGGATGCCTCTCCGTTCCGGGCGAGCGTTACCCTACGGGCCGAGCCGACTGGGCGAGGGTGGTCGGCGTGGACATCGACAACAACCCGATCTCCGTCGAGGGCACCGGTTATCTGGCCCGCTGCCTGCAGCACGAAACCGATCATCTCGCCGGGCATCTCTACCTCGACCGGCTCGTCGGACGCAATCACCGCGCCGCGCGCAAGATGATCAAACGGCGTCAGTGGACCGACCCCGGCAATACGTGGGTACCCGGAGCGGACCGTGACCCGTTCGGTTGGTGAGAGGCATGACGTCGGTTCCCTGCTCGGTGTAATAGATCTCGGTGCCATCAGCAGTGGCGACGTACGGCATGACTAATGCTCCTCGTGTGGGTGGTCGGTGACGGGTCGAAGTACTCGGGTCAGACGGCGGCGTCGACCGGATCGGTCCGCGCCACGGACGGGAGGTGCGCATCAATCGAACGACGATGCAGCCAAGTCGAATACATTGCCGAGCACCGCATCGCTCATCGCAGTGAAGCGTTGCGGTCGGCGTGATACATTTGGGTTCACGGATTGCGCTCGGGGCGAAGGTGATTCGCTTGATCGCCGGGACGTTCCTGCCCTTTTCTTCCATTCGGCTGTGCCCGCTCTCGGGCACAGCCGATCAGGGGTGGAGCACCCGAAACCGACGTCCGCGGCTAGAACCCACCGTGTCCACCGAAGCCGCCGAAGTGGCCGAAGTGCCCGAAACCTCCGAAGCCGCCGAACCCCCCGTGGAAGGGCCCGACATCCTGTCGTCCGGGTCCGAACGGCCCCGTCGCTCCCGGCCAGCCCCAGGGGAAACCGGAATCCGGGAGGTCCGTCACGGGCCCCGCATCCGGCACGACACGAGCAGCGGGTGTAACCACATCGGGTACTGTTGCGGCGGAAGCAGTTCCGGCACCGAGAGCGAGCAGGGGTGCGATTGCCGCCGCGGCGACCGCCGTGCGGATTGCGAACTTGTTCATTGTCCTCACCTTCATTTTCTTTCTGTGCTGCGCCGACTTGTGCGGTGCTTGCGATGGGTTGATGATCGAACGACCATTGATATAAATCGTCGCGGAAACGGAACCCCGCGTCGTCACTGCCAGCAGGAACTTGCGGATGCAACCAGCCGCAATCTCGGTCTTCCAGGTAGCTGCAATGCCATGATTGTTCGTTGTGTGCGAGACGGCGTCATGGCGTGTCGGGCCGGGCGCCGATGAAGTATTCTCGAAGTCGGTCACTTTCACGGTGATCGGGCGCTTTTCTCATGGACGGGGAAACTCGGGGTCGACGATGGCCGAATTCCATCCTCCGGCGACGCGGTCCGATCCGCTCGGGGCGATTGCGGTAGAGCTGGCCGCGGCCGGCTTCGACGATGCCCACGAAGTCGGACGCGGCGGTTTCGGAGCGGTCTACTGCTGCTGGCAGCGCTCGCTCGAACGCACTGTTGCCATCAAGGTGCTGACTGCCGCTGCCGCGCTCGACTCGGACAATCTCGACCGGTTCCTCCGCGAGCAGCACGCCATGGGCAAACTGTCCGGGCATCCCAATATCGTCAGCATCTTCCAGAGCGGTACCACGGAATCGGGCATGCCCTACATCGTGATGCAGTACCACCCACGCAACTCCCTCGACGCACTGATCCGCGAGGCAGGCCCTCTGAGCTGGCAGGACTGTCTGCATATCGGGGTCAAGATCGCCGGGGCGCTCGAGACGGCACACCGGCGAGGCACCCTCCACCGCGACATCAAGCCCGCGAACATCCTGCTCACCGAGTACGCGGAGCCTCAACTGACCGACTTCGGCATCGCACGAATCGCGGGTGGCTTCGAGACCGCCACCGGCCTCATCTCCGGTTCCCCCGCGTTCACCGCACCCGAGGTACTCCAGGGACAGACCCCCACACCGGCGTCGGATCTCTACAGCCTCGGCGCCACGCTCCTGTGTGCGCTCAACGGTCACGCGGGCATCGAACGCCCCCGAGCCGAGCAGACGGCCACCCAGGTGCCGCAGACCCCCGACGGAACGATGTCCAATGCGACGCAGACCGACATTCCCGCCGACGTGCGCTCCGCCATCAACCATGTGATGGCGGGCAACATCGAGGATCGTCCCGCGAGCGCCGCCGAGTTCGGGGAGGAGTTGCGGCGGATTCAGCGCCGCCACGGCCTGACCGTCGACGACATGGCGGTGCCCACCGACCTCGGCGACCCCCACGACCGCGACCATCCGCAATCGGCTCGGGCCCGGGCAAGCTCGGAGAGCAGGCCGGTGACGACACGTCTGCGGGTGATCCTGGCCGAAGACGACGTCCTGCTCCGCGAGGGGTTGGCGAGCCTGCTCACGCGCTCCGGCTTCGACGTGCTGGAACAGGCCGGCGACGCAACCACACTCCTCGAACTGGTCCGTGAGCGAGCCCCCGACCTGGTGATGGTCGATATCCGAATGCCCCCGACCCACACCACCGAAGGGCTCGACGCGGCCCGGGCGATCCGCGACGAATTCCCCGAAGTCGGCATCCTGGTCCTGT
This sequence comes from Rhodococcus sp. A14, assembly GCF_011603105.1. Taxonomy (NCBI): domain Bacteria; kingdom Bacillati; phylum Actinomycetota; class Actinomycetes; order Mycobacteriales; family Nocardiaceae; genus Rhodococcus; species Rhodococcus sp. A14. Next base: position 56,108 of record NZ_JAAOQS010000004.1, read on the forward strand.
CCGCGCACGCCGACGTCGAACACGCGATGGAGCTACTCGCCAGCGGCCGCGGAATCGGCTACCTACTCAAGAGCCGCATCACCGACGTGGACGATTTCATCGACACCCTCCAGCGCATCGCCGCGGGGGCCTCCGTCGTCGACCCCGCGCTGGTTCAGGAGTTGGTCTCCGCCCGCAGGCGCAACGACCCGCTCGCCGCACTCAGCGCGCGGGAGCGGGAGGTACTGGCCCTCATGGCGGAGGGACGTTCCAACGCCGGCATCGCCCGCCGACTCTGGGTCACCGAGGGCACCGTCGAGAAACACGTACGCAGCATCCTCACCAAACTGAACCTCCCCGAGACCGGCGACGATCACCGTCGAGTTCTCGCGGTCGTCACCTTCCTCGAGGCCCGCTGACCGGAGCCACCGGCTCCCCTTCGGTTCCGTCACCGGCACCGAGCAGATCCCGGATCGCCTCGGACGACAGCTCGGACTTCGACACGAAACCCACCGCGGGGCTCCCGGCGATCAAGTCCGCCAGGTCCTGCTCGGCGTGGGTGGAAATCAAGATCACCGCAGCCGGGAACGCGTCCTCGTCGAGCCGCTCCGCGAGTTCGAATCCACTCTCCGCGCCGAGTTCGACGTCGACCAGGATGACATCGGGCTGCAACTCCGCGGCCGACCGGACCGCGTCGGCGGTGTTCGACGCAATGCCGACCACCGTGATGCCCTGCCGCTCGAGCAGTCGCCGAGCAGTATCCGAAAAACGTGGGCTGTCATCGACGATCAGGCACCGTAGACGACCGAATTGCAACACCATGTCTTCCATGGTTGACCTGATACTCCCGGGTACGCATTCCCGCTAGCAGGTAAATCCCGTTCGGTCACTCGTCGGCGACCGGGATGGTGATGTCCAGCATGGTCCCGTGACCGGGGGGACTCGTGATCAGCATGTGGCCGCCAAGGGCCTCCACACGGTCCTGTAGTCCGATGAGGCCGGAGCCCGCACCGGACGAGGCGCCGCCGACGCCGTCGTCCCCGATCACCAGGTGCAGAGTGCCGTCCTCCGCCCGCAGGGACACATCCACCTCGGAGGCGTGGGCGTGTTTGGCGGCGTTGGTGAGCGCCTCGGCGACCACATAGTAGGCGGCTACCTCGACCGATTCGGAGAACCGCCCCTCGATCGCGACGTCGAGAGCAACGGGGACTGCGGAACGACGAGCCAGCGTCCGCACCGCCGATCCCAGCCCGCCCTTCGACAGGATCGCCGGATGGATCCCGTGCGAGAGTTCCCGCAGATCCTCCGACACGCCCGTGAGCCCCGAGGCGATGGCCGACAACTGCTCGCGCACGTCCCCCCACTCGGCCGGCACCGACGCCTCCGCCATCCGCACCTCCAGTCCCAGCGACACCAGCCGCTGCTGGGCCCCGTCGTGCAGGTCACGTTCCAGGCGACGCCGGGCCTCGTCGGTTGCCGTGATGATCCTGGCCCGCGAGGCGATCAGTTCGGCACGGGTCGCCGCATTGGCGATCGCGGTCGCGACGAGATCGGCGAAGTCACCGAGTCGGACCTCGGTGTCCGCGGGCAGCGGCTCGGTGCGCCGCGATCCGACGATCGCCGCGCCCCACACCCGTTTGTCCACGACGATCGGGACTCCCACGATCGATCCGAAGCCCTCGGCACGAATGCGGGTAGCAACTGCCCCACCGACATCTTCGTGGTTGTCGATCCTGGCGCCGTGGCCGGTGCGCAAGACGATCGCCCCGACGTCGTCGCCCTCCGTCGAGATCCTGTCTCCGGTGACGGGCATCCGAGTTTCCCCCGGCTCGTATCGAACGGCGACCAACGTCCCTGTGCCGTCTCCCTCGTAGCGAAGCAACACGGCGTCGACCACATGCAGCCAGAGCGCGAGTTCTTCGGCCACCGCCGTGAACACCTCCGAGGGGCTCACCCCACGCGCCGTCAACGTCGCCACCCGACGTAGTGCGGCTTGGTGTTCGGCGAGGATCGCGAGCTCGTCCCGGCTCGCCTCCGCCTCCCGGCGGCGCAGAACCGCTTCCGCGGTACGCAATCTGGCCTGGCCCGCCATGAGGTTGGCCACCAGAGCGACCGGCAGGAAGACCACGATGGCCACCCAGTCGCCGGCTTTGGCCGGAAGCAGGGTCCCCGCCACCTGAAGGTGAAAGTAGACGTAGACGAACGCGCTCACCAGAGTCGTCATTACCGACAGCGCAAATCCCCACCGAGCCGAGACCACCAGAACTCCGAGCAGGAAGACCGCACCGAATGCATTTTGCGGCGCTACCTTGTCCAGCTGATGCACCACAACGGTTTCCACGGTGATCACGGTGGCGGCGACCACGATCCCCAACCACAACGGCGGGGTCGTCGGACGCACCAGCAGCGATATCAGACGCGCAGGCATCTGGTGCGCGTCCGCGTCGAAAGCCGCCCAGGGGGCCTCCGCGCCGCGCCGCGACAGGGCTCCATGTGACCGCCGTGACCACTTTCGCGTCATCGTGCATGCTCGGATCAGTCGTGGAGTACTCGGACAGACCTCGATGAGCATCATATCGAGCTGCCGGTCCGGTCTCATCCGACCGAGTTCCCGTCACTCGGCTGACACCCGCCGATGTCGCTACGCTGGGCACAGGCCGATGCAGTAAACCTTGGGAGGAAGCGGTGGTAGCCGTACAGATACAGGTGGGTGATCTGGTGCAGGCGTCCGGTCACGCCGGTCCCTGGCTGGTGGTCGAGCTCAGCAAGGGCATGGCCTCGCTGCAGCATCCCGACGGCCATCGGCTCTCGGTCCGGACGACGGCCCTGTCCGTGGTGCACAAGGCGACGAGCCCGGCCGGCGAGGTCGAACCGGCCGACCGCGAACAGCCGGGAGAGGCCCCCACCCTCTTCGACTAGAGCGTGTCTGCTATTTACGGACGCGATGATGAATGACGAGCGCAGCGAAGAGTACGCCACCGAGGAAGCTGGTGGCGTACTTGTCGTAGCGAGTGGCGATGCCGCGCCACTGCTTGAGACGCCCGAAACCACGCTCGACGGCGTTGCGTTCGCGGTAGCGGTCCTTGTCGAAGGCCGGCGGTCGACCCCCGTCCGATCCTTTCGCCTTGCGACGTCGGATCTGGTCGCGGCGTTCGGGGATGGTGTGCGAGATTCTGCGTTCCCGCAGGTTCTTTCGGGTGCTCGGGTGCGAGTACGCCTTGTCGGCCAGCAGGCGGAACGCTGCGGTGTCGTGGGCGCGGTGCGCGTCGAGCAGCGGCGCCAGGTAGGGGTTGTCGCCTGCCTGTCCCGGCGAGAGCAGCAGCGTCAGCGGGCAGCAGAAGGTGTCGGTGAGGGCGTGGATCTTGGTGCTCAGCCCGCCGCGGGAGCGGCCGAGTGCGTGGTCGGCGGGTTCGTTGGCCAGATTCTTGTCATTCGACCGAGCCCCCTGTGTGCGCATCGGTCAGGGCGCCGGCCGAATGCTGGTGGGCGCGGACAATCGTCGAGTCGATCGACAGCAGACGTTCGAGCTGTTCCTCTCGTTCGGGGGCTGCCGCCCGCACCGCGGCGAACATCCGGATGTAGGTGCCGTCGTCGGACCAGCGGCGATGCCGTTCCCAGATCGACTGCCATGGACCGAAGTATTCGGGCAGATCGCGCCACGGTGATCCGGTTCGGAACCGCCAGGCGATTCCTTCCAGGGTCAACCGGTGGTCGTTCCACGGACGCCCCCTTCGGCCCGCCAGTGCGGGTAGGACGGGCTCGATCGCAGCCCACAGGTCATCGGAAATCTCATCGGCGCGCAACACATACCCAGCATCACGCATCAAGCATCAAACATTAAGCAGACACGCTCTAGTCGACGATCGTGGTGACGATCGACGTGGCAGCCGGGGTCCGCGGGGTCGAGCCGAACCCGAATCGGACGGGCGGATCCACCGGCTGCAGCGCGCCGAGGTCCCGGCCGCGCCAGGATGCGGACATTCCCACCACCCGCCGCTGATCGACGGCGCCGTAGTACTCCCGGCGCCCGTTGCCTGCGGTGCCGCGGGTACGCACACCACGGAGAACGACACGGGCGATCGGGTCGCTGACCACACAGAACCACGGTGCACTCGCGAGCGCCCGCGGGATCAGGTTCAGCAATCGTCCGAGCGTGGTGCGGGCGCCGAGCTCGAAACTCACGCGCAGGTCCCCGCCCTCGACGGTCCGGCTGCCGCCGGACCGCGAGCACCGGACGGACGCGATCACGGTCTCGTCGAAGACGTACGTCGCGGTGACGAAGTCGCGGACCACCTCCGACGGGGCGAGGAGTACGCGGTGACCGTCCGCGAGTTCGACCATGACATCCGTGAACTCACCGAGCGGTGATCGCGACCAGTGTCCGACGACGATGCGCACGCCCGAGCCGGTGCCCAGGCCCGTGATCTCCCCGTCGAACCGCCATCTGGTCATTTGGTCAGCGTATGCGCGGTCACTCCGTCAGGTGTCGGTACTTCGCGATGCTCCGGTCCGACAGCACGGTGCGGAGAATGAATCGTGTTTGCGCCGTGATGTATTGGTCCACCGTGTAGCGGGACGCGAAATGCCAGTGCTTGAGCGCCCACCCGTGCGCGAGCATCATCATGTCGAACGTCGTCAGATCGACGTCGAGATCGCTCGCGATGCCCGCGGCGATCGCGGCGTCGAGGGCGTCGTGGAGCGGCTTGGACGTCGCCACCTCGAGTTCCTTGATCCGCTCACGCCCGTCCTGGTCGAGCGTCCGACTCTCCCGATACGTCAGCACGACGGCATCCAGATTCTCGTCGACGATCTCGACATAGCGCCGGAACCCGGCCACCAGCCGCTCGACGGGGTCGGTTCCCGCTGCGTCCATCGCGGGCTCGAGCTGATCGCGGAAGGCGTCGAGGATGTCGACGATCGTGGCGAGGAGGATGTCCTCCTTGCCGCCGAAGTATTTGTAGATCAGCCCGACGCTCACCTGTGCCTCGTCGGCCAGCGCCTGCATGGACATCTGGTGGAAGCCGGTCCGCTGCATCACCGTGACCGCGGCGTCGAGCACCTGACGTCGCCGCGAGCTGACACGGACGGCGCGGACGGCTTCGTCGAGTGGAAGGGCGGACGTGTCCTTCGCCATGACAGATGACCTCTCCTTGCTGGCAGAACCTGCGGTGAACGAGTATTCACAGTATCCCGCGCGGGGCCGGAACCGCAGTCCGGCCCGCGTCAGATCCCGAGATCCTTCGCGACGATGGTCTTCATGATCTCGGTGGTACCGCCGTAGATCGTCTGGATCCGAGCGTCCACGAACGCACGCGCCACCGCATATTCACGCATGTATCCGTACCCGCCGTGCAGTTGCAGGCACCGGTCGGCCGCACGAACCTGCAGTTCGGTGGTCCACCACTTGAGCCGCGCCGCACGGGCCGGGGTCAGTTCTCCGCGGACGTGCTGCCGGATGCAGTCGTCGAGATAGGTCCGGGCCAGATCGAGTTCCGTGGCCAGTTCCGCGAGAACGAACTGGGTGTTCTGGAAGCCGGCGATCGGCTTTCCGAAGGCGCTGCGTTCCTTCACGTATTCCAGGGTCTGCTCGAGCACTCCCTCGGCGGCCGAGACCGCGCCGACGGACAGCGAGAGGCGCTCCTGCGGCAGATTGTGGACGAGTTGATAGAAACCCTGCCCCTCCTCGCCGAGGAGGTTGGCCACCGGCACGCGCATGTCGGCGAACGTCAGCTCGCTCGTGTCCTGAGCGTGCAGCCCGATCTTCTCCAGGTTGCGGCCCCGGGAGAATCCCGGTGTGCCGGATTCGACGACGAGCAGCGACAGCCCCCTGTGCTTGTCTGCCGACGTGCGCACGGCGACGACGAAGAGCGTGCCGTTCTGGCCGTTGGAGATGAACGTCTTGCTGCCGTTCACCACGTAGTGGTCGCCGTCGAGTACTGCCGTGGTGCGGATCCCGGTGAGGTCACTGCCGGTGCCCGGCTCCGTCATCGCGATGCCGAGAATCGTCTCACCGGTGACGGTTCCGGGAAGCCAGCGCGCCTTCTGCTCCTCGGTCGTCATGTCCGTCAGGTACGGCAGCACGACGTCGTTCTGCAGAGAGAATGCGATGCCCGCGGCGGCGGCACCCGCCCGATTGACCTCGTCGACGACGATCGCGTTGTAGCGGAAGTCCTCGACGCCGGGGCCGCCGTAGGCTTCGGGAACCGGGAAGCCGAGCAGCCCCTGCTTACCCGCGTCGGTGAACAGTGCCGGGTCGAGGCAGCTTTCCCTCTCCCACTGCTCGTGCCTCGGGACGATCCGCTCGCGCACGAAGCTGCGGACACTGTCCCGGAACTGGTGGTGCTCGGACTCGAATTCGATGGTCATGACGGTGTCCTTTACGAGCTGACGGTGTGGGATCCGCGGGCACTCGGAACGACGAACGCCCCGCTCTCGAACTCCCGGCGCGCGGTGCCGGTGGCCTTGTAGTGCAACTTCTTTCCCGTCGCCGACACGGGGAGTGACTCCACGAAACGGTAGGCCCGGGGGCGCTTGAACTGCGAGAGCATCGGGTGTCTGCGGCAGAAGTCGTCCAGATCGTCCGCGGACGGGACCGGTGCGGTGGTGACGACGTAGGCGACGACGATCTGCCCCCACTTGTCGTCGGGAACCCCGACCACCAGCGAATCCGTGACCGACGGGTGCCCGCCCAGTGCTTCCTCGATCTGCACGGGGTGCACGTTCTCGCCGCCGGACAGGAGCATGTCGTCCTTGCGGCCGACGATCGTCACGAACTCCTCGTCGTCCCACGTGGCCAGATCACCGATGTGGAGCCAGCCGTTCCGGAACTTCCGTTTCTCCTGCTCCGGGGCATCGAAGTAGGCGTTGGCGCCTTTCGGTGAGCGGACGATGACCTCACCGATCTCGGTTCCGTCCTTGGCGACCGTCTCGTGAGCGTCGGCGAGGCGGTCGTCGAACAGCCGGACCACGGCGACGTCGTCGTCGATGCAGGCCCGCCCGGCGGTCCCGGCCATCTCCGGCAGATCGATGGGCCGGAGGAAGGTGTTCCAGAACCCTTCGGTGCTGCCGTACCCGTTGAAGATGCGAGGATTCAGCACCTTCTGATAGTGCAGTGCCGCTTCCCGTTCGAGTGGCGCACCCATCGTCACGATGCCGTTGAGGGTCGACAGGTCCCGGGGCTTCTCCTCCTGTGCGCGAGCGAGCACCGCCAGGTTGGTCGGGGCACCGATCAGGAACGTCAGCCCGTATTCCTCGACGTAGTCGAGGGTGACCTCGGCGTCGAAGCTGCGCTGCGCCACCAGCGAGGCACCGAGATAGAACGTGGGATTCGGCCCGGCACAGTACAGCCCGCCGCGGTGGAACCACGGAGTCATGTTCAGTGTCTTGTCTTCCGCTGTCAGCGGGAAGTGCATGATCACGTCGTGGGCGCTGAAGATCTCGATCATGCTGTTCAGCGGAACACCCTTGGGCATGCCGGTGGTTCCGGACGTGAACAGCCGTGTGGTTTCGTCCCACACCGTGCGACTCACGTCCGGCGGTGAGGCCGACTCGGCCACGAGTTCGTCGAAGCGAATCACCTCGAAACCGTTTCCCGGCAGTGGTTCTCCGGGTCCGACGGCAACGACGAGCGCGGGCTTGTGTGTGGAGCGCGACAAGGCATCCCGCACCATCTCGCCGATCTCGGTGTCGTAGAAGAACACCGTGGGGCGGTTCGCGTCGAGGATGACCGCGGTCTCCCCGGACGCGAGCCGGAAGTTCATCGGCGCTCCGACCGCGCCGCAGGCCTGCCCGGCCAGGTACAGCTGGGCGAATTCGGAACCGTTGAACAACTGGTAGGCCACGACATCGCCTGGTGCGACGCCGGCGCGGGCAAGCCCGGTGGCGAGCCGGTCGACGCGATCACCGAGTTCGGCGTACGTCCAGCTCTCGCCGGTCGACGGGGACTGCATCGCGAGTCGATCGGCGTACCGGTGGGTGTTGCGCCGGAAGCCGTTCAGATAGGTGAAATCGTGCTCGAAGTACTGACGATAGGCGTGAGCATCGTATGTGTACGTCATGATGAGTCCTCCGTCCCGGTGCCGGTCAGCCGGCCATGGTGAGGCCACCGCTGACGCTGATCACCTGGCCCGTGATGAACGACGCGGATTCGGACGCGAAGAACAGGACCGGCGCCGCCACTTCCTCCGGGCGGGCGAGCCGCCGGAACGGAATGGCCTTCACCAGAGACTCTTTGAGCTTCTCCGGCTGCGCCTGGAACAGCGGGGTGTCGGTCGGGCCCGGGCACACGCAGTTGACGTTGATCCCGTACCGGGCCATCTCACGGGCGAGCGACTTCGACAGCGCGATCACGCCCCCCTTCGCACCGGCGTAGATGCTCTCCCCCGCACTGCCGACACGGCCTGCATCGCTCGCGAGATTGATGACGCGCCCGCCGTTACCCGCCTCCACCATGCCGGGAAGGAATGCACTGCACATGTGCACGGGCCCGAGATAGTTGATGGCGACGACCTTCTCGGCGAATTCGGTAGTGGCGTTGAGGAACTGATCGGTGCGGTCCCACCCCGCCGCGTTGACGAGGACGTTCGCGACGCCTACCTCGGCCGTCACCCGGTCGCGCAGGGCGTCGACCTGCGCCCGGTCGGCGACGTCGACGGTCATCGGAATGAGCCGGTCGGGCCGTTCGGCTGCTGTCTTCTCCGCGGCCTGCGGGTCGAGGTCGGCGACGACCACCGTGTCGCCGTGCTCGGCGAGCGCGAGGGCGATGGCCCGGCCGATGCCGGATCCTGCGCCGGTGACCACTGCGATGTTGTTGCTCATGCTTTTCCCACTTCCCGTGCTGGCGGACTCAGGCGTTCACGTATTTGTTAAAATCGGGCTTGCGCTTCTCCGCGAACGCCGCCGCCCCCTCGAGGCCCTCCGGTGAGTGCGTGAACAGGTCCAGCGCAGACATCGCGAGGTTGCTCAGCCCGGCCTGGTGATCGGTGTCGGCGTTGAACGACTGCTTCAGGAAACGCAGGGTGGTGGGGCTCTTCTCGGCGATCTCCGCGGCGACGGCCTTGGCCTCGTCGAGCAGTCGGTCGGCGGGAACCACCCAGTTGACCAGGCCCCAGCGTTCGGCGGTGACCGCGTCGTACTGGCGGCAGAGGTACCAGATTTCCCGGGCGCGTTTCTCGCCGACGACTCGCGCCAGGAAGGCGGACCCGAAGCCCGCGTCGAAGGAGCCGACTCGGGGACCGGCCTGGCCGAACTTCGCGGTCTCGGACGCGATGGTGAGGTCGCAGAGAACGTGGAGGACGTGGCCGCCGCCGACAGCGATGCCGTTCACCGCGGCGATGACGGGCTTGGGGACGTCGCGTATCAGCTTGTGCAGGTTGCCGATTTCGAACATTCCACTCTCGGTCGGGCCGTAGTCGCCGGTCTCCGCGCGCTGCTTGACGTCGCCTCCGGTGCAGAACGCCTTCTCCCCCGCACCGGTGAGGATGATCGCCTGCACCGCGTCGTCGGCCCACGCCGAGCGGAAGGCCTTGATCAGCTCCTCGACGGTCTTGCCACGAAAGGCGTTGTAGCGCGCGGGGCGGTTGATCGTCACGACCGCAGCCGGGCCGTCGACCTCGTAGGTGATGTCTTCGTAGTCGGTCACGGTGATTCCTCTCTCGGGAGTCTGCAATGAGCTGGTGTTCACAATTTGTGAAGCGTCATTCTCTGTGAATGAACGTATATTCACATCATGGAGTGTGTCAAGGGTCACCCGGCGCTCGGTGGTGCTAGAGGAAGGCGCCGACCCCGGTCTCCGCTCGTCCGATCAGCAGCTTCTGGATCTGACTGGTGCCCTCGTAGAGCGTCATCACCCGCGCGTCGCGCATGTATTTGGCGACGGGATATTCGTCGACGTACCCGTACCCACCGAAGATCTGTACTGCGTTGTTGGCGGCGCGAACCGCGGCCTCACTACAGAAGTACTTCGCCTTCGACGCGGCCGTCCCGAACGGTTCACCGCGCTCGATCAGGTCGGCGGCCCGCCAGGTGAGCAACCGCCCCGCGTCGGCGTCGACGGACATGTCGGCGATCAGGTCCTGCACGAGTTGGAACGAGGCGAGCGGACGGTCGAACTGCGTGCGCTCGCGGGAATAGGCGACGGCGGCCTCGAGGCAGCCCTGGATGATTCCGACGCAACCCGCGCCCACCGACACGCGACCCTTGTCCAGCGAGTGCATCGCGATGGAGAAACCCTGCCCCTCGGATCCGAGCAGGCAACTCGCGGGGACGCGGACGTCCGTGAAGGACAACTCGGCCGTCGCCTGCCCGCGCAGTCCGAGCTTTCCGCGGATCTCGCGCGATTCGAATCCCGGGGTGTCCGTCGGAACCAGAAAGGCCGAAACCCCTTTGGGCCCAGGGCCTCCGGTGCGCGCGAACACCAGGCACAGTTTCGCCCACGTGCCGTTGGTGATGAAGATCTTGGACCCGTTGATGACGTAGTCGTCGCCGCTGCGTACCGCCTTGGTCTTCAGATTGCCCGGGTCGGAACCGTTGTCCGGCTCGGTGAGCCCGAAGCAGGCGAGCGCCTCACCGGACGCGATGCGGGGCAGCCATTCGTGCTTCTGATCCTCGGTGCCGTGCGAGAGGATGACCTTGCCCACCAGCCCCATCGACACCGACACGATGCCCCGGACCGCGGAGTCCGCCCGGCCGAGTTCCTCCATGCCGAGGCAGTACGTGATGTAGTCGCCGCCGAGACCGCCGTACTCCTCCGGAATGGTCATGCCGAAGAAGCCGATGTCGGCGAGCTTCTCGACGATCGCGGTGTCCACCGATTCGGCGCGGTCCCACGCGGCGCGGTGCGGCACGACCTCCTTGTTCACGAAGTCGCGGGCCAGCTGCCGGAACTCCTTCTGCTCCTCGGTCAGTGTCAGGTCCATGGATGCTCCTCGATGCCGCGTTGAATACACGATCACTTTTCGTGAGTTATCACTCACTTGAAGTGAAGCTATATTCACTCCCGGGTGTCGTCAACCCCCGAGCACTGGCCCGGTGCCGCGTCGGCTGAGTAGGCTCGACTCATGCCGGTCACCTGGTCGGACGGGGTCGATGACGTCATCCGTGGCGATCTGACCTGCGGGTTCGCGTACATCACACCCGCAGGCGGGGCGGTGGTGACGGCGGTGGCACCCCTCGGGCTGAGCGACCGCGAGCGGGGAACGGTCGGCTTCACCACCTCGCTGGGGTTCGGCCGCAAGCTCGAACGCATCAAGGGTGAACCCCGGGTGGCGCTCGCCTACCACGCCCGCGAGCACGGGATCGGCGACGGTACCAATCAGCGCTACGTGCTCGTGCAGGGAGACGCGACGTTCGACCCCACCCCCGACCCGGAACTGCTCGAGGACATCGGCCGGCGCTCGACCCCCTACACGGGCGAGCCACGCCGCGGCGCGTTCTGGGACCGGTGGCTCAGCGCGTACTACGCCGACCGGGTACCGGTGACCGTGACGGTGACACGGGTCGTCGCCTGGCCCGATCTGCACCTGACCGGCCGGCCCGAGGTGTTCGGCGCACCGCTGCCCGCCGTCGACCCGGAACCCCAGACTCCACCGAAGAGGGGCACCGGCCCACGGGTGGATGCGGCCAAAACCGGTGGGCGCGCGGCGAAGCTGTCGCACCGGTTGCTCGCCTACCGTCAGGCGGACGGCTATCCGGTCGTCGTTCCGGTCGACGTCGTTTCTGCGAGCAGCGAGGGCGTGCGTCTGACGGTGCCCGCCGGCGCGCCGCAGGGCGGCCGCCGCGCCGGGCTGCTCGCCCACGCCTACCGCGCCAAGCTCGTCGGCCTCGAGTCGCGTCAGAACACCGGTTGGATCGAGGTCACGGGCACCGAGGCGCTGTATGCGCCCCATACCCAGGCCGGGTTCGCGGCGCCGCCGAACAAGACCCTCCTGCTCCTCGCCAACGGGTTTGTCGCCCGGCGGGGGCTGGCGAAGGCCCGCAAGGAGGGCCGGACCCAGGCCATGGGCGGCTGATTCACCCGTCGCACGTGGTTCACCGCCGCCGGGTTACTCGCGGTATTCTCACCTCAACCGAACCTTCGGTCGGCTCCCGTGGATGACGGCGCACCGATGCGGTGGAGTTCTGCACCTGGAAGGATTGCGCGCATGACTACGGCACGCCCCGCACGGAAGACCGGATCGCCCGGACGTCCCGGCTACGACCTCGACTCGCTGCTCGCTGTCGCAGTCAAGGTCTTCAACGACAAGGGTTACGACGGCACCAGCATGGAGGTACTGGCCCAGCGCCTGGGAATCACGAAGTCGTCGATCTATCACCACGTGTCCGGGAAGTCGGAGCTGCTCGAGCTGGCATTGTCGCGCGCGCTCAACGCCCTCTTCGCGGTCACCACCGAGGAGAAGGCGACGAGCGGCCGGTACATCGACCGTCTCGAGTATCTCGTCCGCCGCAGTGTCGAGGTCCTCGCCGCCGAGCTTCCCTACGTGACGCTCCTGCTGCGCGTTCGCGGCAACACCGCGGTGGAGCGTCGCGCACTCGCCCGCCGCCGCGAGTTCGACGCGTTCGTCAGCGACCTCGTCGTCGCGGCGGCGGAAGAGGGAGACCTGCGGCCCGGCATCGATCCCGCGCTCACCAGCCGGCTCGTGTTCGGCACGGTCAACTCGCTGATCGAGTGGTACCGCCCGCGCACCGGTGGGACCGTCGCGGACCTGGCGGACGCCGTCGTCGAGCTGACGTTCGACGGGTTGCGCCGTACCTGACCGGTCGGGCCCCCCGTCCGGCGTGCAACCCAGGTACCGGAGCAGTTCATGCTGCATCACGTGGGCCACCTTCCGCTGGTGGCACGGCGTCGGCCGGGTCCAGCCGTCGGCGTCACTCCGCGCACCACCGTCCGTGGCACCGCGTGCGCGGCGTCCAGCACGTCCCGCGTCGTCGAGTTCTTCGAGTTCTTCGAGTTCTTCGAGTTCTTCGAGTTCTTCGAGTTCTTCGAGTTCTTCGAGGCCATGATCTACCCCGCTGCTTGCCATGATCTTCAGCGAAAGAATCGATGAGGCCCGAATCGGTGCTCGATTGGCGGAACTCTCGTTCTGTCAGTGAGCCCAGGTCCTTGTCGATCCCAGCTTCGTCGTTCGCCGGTCCCGACAATCCGGCGTGCCCTGCAACGAGAGACCGGACCTCGATCGACTCGCCCGCCGCACCGCTCGTTCGGACAGTTGGGCGCGCAGCAGCACTCGAACATCGGCAGGCACTTCTCGTGCAGCGACGCTTTCCAGGATCTTCGTCAGTCTGCGGTCGAATCGCAGCGTCGTCATACCGAACCCGATCCAGATCTCGTCGGGAGGCGGACCACCGTAGGGCAGCCACCTGCACGCGAGTTCGAGTATGGCCGCATCCGCTCTCTCCACAGGTGTAGCCCGGGCTCAGACCGTGACGGCGAGGTTTTCGAAGATGGTGGCATTGGCCATGCCGCCGCCTTCGCACATCGTCTGCAGTCCATAGCGGACGCCCTCCGCACGCAGGTGATGCACCAGGGTGGTGGCGAGGCGGGCCCCGGATCCGCCGAGCGGATGCCCGAGAGCGATCGCTCCGCCGAGCACGTTGACGCGTTCTTCCGGCGCCCCGGTCGCTCGCAGCCAGGCGCCGACGACGCTGGCGAAGGCCTCGTTGACCTCGAAGGCCCCGATGTCGTCGAGGGTCAGGCCCGCACGATCGAGCACCCGTGCAGTGGCGGGGATGGGACCGGCCAGCATCGCGACCGGGTCGTCGCCGACGACGGTTGCCGTATGTACCCGCGCCAGCGGGATCAGTCCCAGGTCGCGGGCCCGGTCGCCGGACATCACCAGTAGTGCCGCGGCGCCGTCGGAGATCTGCGAGGCGTTGCCCGCGGTGATGCGGCCGTCCTCGCCGAAGGCCGCCTCCAGCTGGGCCAGTTTTTCGAGGGTGGTGGATCGGCGGATCCCCTCATCGGCGTCGAGTTTCGTTCCGTCCGGCAGGGTCACCGGCACGATCTCGCCGGCGAATCGGCCTTCGTCCACCGCCGCGGCGGCCCGCCTATGTGAGCGCAGGCTGTATTCGTCGAGCCAGCCGCGACTCAGTTCGTACCGGTCGGCGAGGATTTCGGCGCCGCGGCCCTGGTTGAACTCGATGCCCTCATAGCGTCGCCGAATCGCATCGCTGTTCGGGTCACCGAGGCCGACGCGCCGCGCCGATCCCATCGGGATGCGGGTCATCGACTCGACGCCACCCGCGACGACGATGTCGTATTGGCCGGACATCACTCCCGCGGCCGCGAAATGCAGTGCTTGCTGGCTAGATCCACACTGCCGCTCGATCGTGGTGCCGGGAACCGACTCCGGCCATCCGGCGGCCAGCACCGCGTTGCGTGCAATGTTGCCGGCCTGCTCACCGACCTGTCCGACGCATCCCCACACGACGTCGTCAACCGTCCCGGGCTCGACCCCGGCCCGGTCGAGCAGTGCGGTCAGGACTGTTGCGGACAGATCGACGGGGTGGACCTCCGCGAGACCGCCCTTGCGGCGGCCGATGGGGCTCCGCACAGCCTCGACGATGACTGCATCACGCATGGTGTGTTCCTGTTCTCTCGTTCTCGGTGATCACGTCGCGGTCCAGACCGGGGCGCGGCGTTCGGTGAAGGCGGCGGCGCCCTCGCGGGCGTCGTTCGAGTCGAAGACCGGCATCACGATCTGCCGGGTCCGCTCGAACATCTCCGCGTGCGGCCAGCCGGGAGACTCGTCGACGACCCGCTTGCTGGCCCGGACTGCGAGAGGCCCGTTGCCGGCGATCTCCGCGGCCAGTTCGAGCGCCGCCGCCAACACCTCGCCCTCGGGGGCCAGCCGGTTGACCAATCCCAGCGGGTGGAGCTGCGCGGCGGTCACGGTCTTGCCGGTGAGCACCATCTCCAGCGCCACCGCTCGCGGCAGCTTTGCGGGCAGCCGGGTCAATCCGCCCGCGGCGGCAACCAGGCCGCGGCGGACCTCGGGCAGGCCGAACGTTGCCGTCGGCGCGGCCACGACGAGATCTGCCGCCAGGACGATCTCGAAACCGCCCGCCAGCGCGGGACCGTCGACGGCGGCGATCAGGGGCTTGGCGGGCGGCGCCTCCACTAGCCCGGCGAAACCGCGACCCTCGATGCGGGGGCTCTCACCCCGCAGGAAGGCTTTGAGATCCATTCCTGCGCAGAAGTATCCGCCGGCGCCGGTGAGCACGCCGACCCTCAGCTGCGGATCGGAGTCGAGCAGTCGGACCGCCTCGGCGACGGCCTCCGCGACCGCACGGTCCACCGCATTGCGGGCGTGCGGCCGGTTCAGCGTGATGACCAGCACCGGCCCCGCCCGTTCCGTCAGCACGACCGGTGTGGGCGCCTCTGCGGTCACCTCGGTGCCATCCGGATCGCACCGTCGAGGCGGATCGTCTCACCGTTGAGCATGCCGTTCTCGATGATGTGCTCGGCCAGCGCGGCGAACTCGGACGGCTCGCCGAGCCGCTGCGGATGCGGAACCGACGCCGCCAGCGCGTCCCGGATGTCGTCGCGTGCACCCAGAAGTAGAGGCGTCGCGAACACGCCGGGCGCGATGGTGCACACCCGGATCCCGACACCGGCAAGGTCGCGGGCGGCGGGCAGTGTCATTCCTACGATGCCCGCCTTGGACGTCGCGTAGTTGATCTGCCCGATCTGGCCCTCGTAGGCGGCGACGGACGCGGTCAGGACACACACGCCACGGTCGCCGTCGAGCAACTCGTTCGCCGCCATCGCCTCGGCCGCGAACCGCAGCACGTTGAACGTCCCGATCACGTTGAGCCGGATCACCGACTCGAACGGCTCGAGGTCGGCGGCCTTGCCGTCCTTGGTGAGCACGCGCATCGGTCGGCCGCGGCCCGCGCAGTGCACGACGGCCCGCACCGGGCCGCGCTCGGCAGCAGCGGCAAAGGCCGCGGCCACCGCGTCGCCGTCGGTCACGTCGGTCGGCACGAACCGCGCTGTAGGCCCTAGCGCCTCGGCCTGCTCTGCTCCGGACGAACCGGGGAGGTCGAGCAGGGTGACAGTGGCGCCGGACTCGACCAGCCGGGTGGCGGTGGCGAGTCCGAGTCCGGATGCGCCGCCGGTGACGACGGCGTTGATGTCCTTGATCTGCATGGTGGATGAACCTTCGATGTGGCCGGGGCCCGGTGGCACCCGGAATGGTGTGGAGTGCGAGACAGCTAGAGCCCCATGGACTTCGAGATGACGCTCTTCATGACTTCGCTGGTGCCGCCGAAGATCCGGGTGACGCGGGCATCGGCGTACAGTCGCGCGATCGGGTACTCGGTCATGTAGCCGTAGCCACCGTGCACCTGCAGGCACTTGTCGATGACCCGGGCCTGCACCTCGGTGCAGAACAGCTTCACCTTGGCCGCGTCGGCGGGAGTGAGAGTGCCCGCGTCGAGGGCGATCAGCGCCTGGTCGATCAGGGCCTGCCCGGCCTGCAACTCGGTCGCGCACTCGGCGAGTACGAACTTCGTGTTCTGGAAGCCGGCGAGCGGCTTACCGAACACCATCCGCTCCTTGGCGTACTCGATCGCCAGGTCGACCGCGGCGGTGGCCGTGGCCTGCGCGGTGATCGCGATCGACAGCCGCTCCTGCGGCAGGTTGTGCGCCAGCATCTTGAAGGCGGCGCCCTCCTCGCCGAGCAGGTTTGCCGCGGGCACCCGGACGTTGTCGAAGGTGAGTTCGGCGGTATCGCTCGACTTCATCCCGATCTTGTGCAGGTTGCGACCGCGAGTGAACCCGGGCATGCCGGATTCGACCACCAGCAACGACAGACCGTTGCGGCGATTCTCGGGATCCTTCGAGGTCCTCGCGACCACGATCACGAGGTCGGCGTTGATGCCGCCGGTGATGAACGTCTTGTTCCCGTTGAGGACGTAGTCGTCGCCGTCGCGGACGGCGGTGGTGGTGACACCGGCGAGGTCGGAGCCGATGCCGGGTTCGGTCATCGCGATCGCGCTGACGAGCGCACCGTCGGCGAAGCCGGGGAACCAGCGGTCGCGTTGTTCCTCATTGGCGTATTCGAGAAAGTACGGGAGCACGGTGTTCAAATGCACCTGGAAGCCCCCGAGAGAGGCGGCCGCGTAACCGATTTCCTCGTACACGACGGTGTTGAACAGGAAGGTGTCGATGCCGCCGCCGCCGTACTGCTCGGGCACCTGCAGTCCGTTGATCCCGAGTGCCGCGGTCTTGGTGTAGAAGTCGCGGGGGATGCAGCCGGCCGCCTCCCAGTCGGGCAGGTTCGGGACGATCTCCTTGGCGATGAACTGGCGGACCACGTCACGGAAGGCATGGTGGTCGTCGGTGAAGATGGTGCGTTGCATGGTGATTCCTTCGAAAATGGGTCGACGGTGAGTGCCGTCGACGGATTTCAGCGGCCGAGCGCGACGACGCCGTCGGCGGCCAGCGCATCGAGCGCGTCGGTCGGGTAACCGAGTTCGGCGATCAGTTCGGCGGTGTGCTGCCCCAGGTCGGGCGCACCTGCCGTCGGGAGCTTCGGGACACTCTCGAGGTGCCACGGCGTGCCGAGAGCGGTCGCAGGCACGCCGTCGGGGCGGCTGACCTCGATGAAGAGCCCGGAGGCCTGGACGTCGGGACTGCGCATCGCCTCGGGATAGGTGTTGATCCGCCCGGCGACGACGCCGTTGGCGGCGAGCACGTCCATCGCCTCGTCGCTCGTCATGGTCGCGAACGCGGCGCGCAACTCGGTGAGCAGGGCACGGCGGTTGCGGACCCGGCTCTCGTTGTCGGCGAACCGGGCGTCGTCGGCGAGTTCCGCCCGGCCCAGCAGTCGGCACAGTCGCCGGAAATGGACCTCGGAATAGGCGGAGACCACGACGCTGCCGTCGCTGGTCGGCATGATGTCGGCGGCCGGGGCGACCGTCGGCTGACCGTTGCCCATTCGCCGTGGTTCGCTGCCGGTGGCGAGGTAGGCGCCCCAGTTCGGGGCCTGCAGGTGAATGGCGACCTCGAGCAGCGACACCTCGACTGTGTCGCCTTCCCCGGTGCGCAGGCGTCTGATGTACGCGCCGAGGATTGCCTGGGCACAGACGTAGCCGGTGGCTGCGTCGACGATCTGGGCACCGACCTTCTGCGGCTCGCCGTCGTGTTCGCCGGTCACCCACATCAGGCCGCTCTCCGCCTGCGCGGCGATGTCGAGGCCGGCACGATTCCTGGACGGTCCGTGCAAGCCGAACCCGCTCACCGTCGCGTACACGAGGTGCGGATGCGCGGCGCGCATCTCCTCCGCGCCCAGACCGAGCTTGTCCATCACCCCGGGGCGCAGATTCTGCACCACGATGTCGGCGCCGGCGATCAGACTGCGGGCGATCTCCTGACCGCGCGGGTCCTTGAGGTCGAGCGCGATTGCCCGCTTGCCACGGTTGTAGTTCTCCACCATGGCTTTACCGTGCGCGCCGATTCCACGTGCGGACTCACCGTGCACCGGTTCGACCTTGATCACGTCGGCGCCGAGGTCCACCAGGACCTGGGTGGCGGCGGGGGCAGCGATGAATTGACCGAAGTCGATGACGCGGACTCCGTCGAGGGGCTTGTCGATCATGCGGTCTCCTCGGCACGCCGGCGGATGAGAGTGATGTCCCGTTCGGGATTGACCATGAACACCGCGATCGCGCTACCGACGATCATCAGGATCCCGCTGATCATGAAGCCGGTGCCGTAGCCGGAGACCTTGTCGGCCGCCCGGCCGACCGAGAAACCGAGTACGAGCGGTGCGGCCATGCCCGAGATACTGGATACCGCGCCGAGGCCACCGAGGACCATGCCGCGTTTACGGGACTGCACGACGTCTGCGATCGCCGTCAAAGCCACGCCGTACGCCGCGGTGTTGAGCGAGAAGGCCAGGGACACGAGCAGGATCTGCACCGGTCCGGCAGACACCATGGTGAACCCGACCATGGTGAGGCCGGCGCCGGCGATCAGGCCGGCCGACAGGTAACCCCGCGCGACCTTCCGAGAGACACCGCGGGAGACGAGGCGATTCGAGAACCATCCGGCGCCGATCGCACCGACCGCCGCGAGTCCGTAGGGAAGCATGACCAACCGTCCGGTGGTCAGGGTGTCGTAGCCGAGACCGTCCTCGAGGTAGACGGGGAGCCAGGACACCTTGAGCGTGGTCGACCAGTACGAGCAGAACATCAACAGCGCGATCCCGATCACGGTCCCGGTGCGCAGGATCGTGCGGTACGGGGCGTCGACGGTGTCGACGACGGTTGCCGGGGTCGACTCGGCGGTCTCGCCGGGTGCGCCGCGTCCGATGACGATCCAGGCGACCACCCAGACGAGACCGACCGCGATCAGGAGGTAGAACGCGGCGTGCCAGTCCCAGCGAACGATGATCCAGGTCAGTACGGGAGCAGCGATGAGGACGCCGAGCGAGGATCCGGCGGTGACGAAGCTGCTCGGCAAGGCACGCTTCTCCGGCGGGAACCAGGAGTGGACGGCGTGGTTGGCGAGAGCGAATGCCGGGCCCTCGGCGAACCCGAGGACGAGCCGGCAGGCCACCAGGACCCCGAAGCTCACGGTGCCCAGTAGGGGAACCATGGTGGCAACCCAGAGCAGCATCAGTCCAGCCAGTAGCCATCGGATACTCACCTTGGACGAAAGCCAGCCGAAGAACAGGGCGCCGGCGGCGAACAGCCAGAAGAAGCTGCTCTGGACCATGCCGAACTGTTGCGGCGTCAGGCCCAGGTCCTTCTGGATCTGGACTCCGGCGAACGCGATGACGGACTTGTCCGCGAAATTGATGAGCATGAACACGACGAGCAGTCCGGTAATCATCCAGGCGCGCCGGATCAGCGCCGATCTGGTACGCCCGGACGATGCGGTTGTCGGCGTCGATATCTGAGTCATAGGGCCTCTTCGGAAACGAACCGTCGCGACGTGTCTGCATGGCGTGAACCAGCCCGGACGGATCTCGAATGCGACCTACTAGGTGATCGATCCGGATCCCGTCGCAACGGTGTGATCAGGTACACACCATTCAAGTCCCGAGTATCGATCAGGTCAAAGACCAGAAAAGTAGGAGAAATACTGCAATTGCCTATGAGTTCGTGGCACGTGCGTTGTCGTCGCGAATCCGGCGGTCGGACTCGGCCCGCGTCAGCTTCGCGGCCTCTACGAGGGAAACACCGGACGACATGTGCACGGCGATGGACGCGGCGAACTCCTCGAAAGACGCACGGGCGCAGGCCAGGAACTCCGTGGACGCCTGGGTCATCCGGCCGGGACGGCGGACCACGCCCATGCGGCGGGTGAGCCGCGGCGAGAGTTCACGCACGACCCCGCCGCGCAGCATCGCGTCGAGTCCGCTACGCAGGGCCACGATCGACACCCCGCCGCCCGCGAGAACGATCGGCAGCACGGCACCACGCTGACGCACCTCCACCGCGACGTCGGGTTCGACGCCGTGCAACCGTAGCGAGCGGTCGATGAAATCCCGCGTCGCCGTGCCTTTTTCACCCATGACGAACGGAACGCGAGTCAGCGCCGTGATCGGCACCGGGTCCGGCCACCGCGCGTCGGTACCGGGCGGACACACCAGGACGAGATGCTGATCGATGAGCTCCTCCCCGACGAGGTCCTCGGTCGGGAGCGGCAGTGCGAGAATGCCCAGCTCACACGCACCCGACCGGACCAGTGACACGATATCGGCGGTCTCGTCCCGTTCCTCGATGTGGAACCGCACCTCGGGGTACTGCCGACGGAACTTGGCGACCCACACCGACAGCGGATCCGACGACAGGTCGGAGAGCGAGGCGATGTCGATCCGGCCGCCGCGCATCGCCCCGACATCGCGCACAGCGTTCTCGGCCGATTCCACCTCCCGCAGGATGGAGCGCGCCGGGCCGACGAGCGCCTCGCCGGCAGGGGAAAGCACGAGGCCACGCCCGACACGATGGAACAACTCGACGCCCAGGTCCTTCTCGAGCTTGCGCACCGCCTGCGACAGCGAAGGCTGCGCCACGCGTAACTGCGCTGCGGCGCGGGTGACCCCGCCACAGTCGACAACAGCGAGGAAATACTCCATCTGCCGCATGTCCATACTCTGAATCTAGAGGTACCGGTACCGCGGCGGACGGATCTGTGTGCGACGCGGTGCCCGCAGACGCACCTCGACGGAACGGCCGACAGGGATCTCCCGAGAGTATGCGGCGACCGGCCCGAAAGGGTATGCCGCAGGTCGTCGGTCGAACTAGCCTCCCGCGAATGAGTGTTGTCCTTCTGGTCCGTCACGGACAAGCATCCTTCGGCACCGACGACTACGACCGCCTGTCGCCACGCGGCCGAGAACAGAGTCGCGCCCTCGGCACCGAACTGAATCGTCGCGGCATCGCTCCCGCCCTCACAGTCACCGGAAACATGAAACGCCAACGAGAGACGGCTCAGGAGACAAGCACGGCCGCCGCGTGGCACACGACAGACCCCGACATCGATCCGGGTTGGGACGAGTTCAACGCGAGCGACCTACTGGCTGCGAGCGGTGAGCACGATCCGCGGGCGAAGACGGATTCGCGCGCCTTCCAGCGGCTGCTCGAACGGGCTTCCACACGGTGGTCGTCCGGTGACCACGACGCCGACTACGTCGAGACGTTCGGTGCGTTCACGGCCCGGGTCGACGCGTCCCTCGACCGCGTTGCCGAAGGGCTCGAACGCGGACAGACCGGTGTCGTCTTCTCCAGCGCCGGTGCGATCGCCTGGGTGACTGCCCGGCTGCTGGGGGGCGGCTTCCCGCAATGGCTCGCCCTGAACAGAGTCGCGGTCAATTCCGGCGTCACCAAGATCGTGATCGGCGCGTCGGGGACGTCCCTCGTGGCGTTCAACGAGCACGGTCATCTCCCGGACCCCTGGGTCACCTACCGGTGAGACTGACCGCCCGCTCATGGGCCACGATCAGCTCGACCCGCGAGTTGTAGCCGGTTTTCTTGTAGAGGCGGGTGAGGTAGGCCTCGACGGTCTTGCTGCTGTAGTGGAGAACCTCGGCGATCTCCCGGTTGCTGAGGCCGTCTCGGACCAGCGTGACGAGTTGACGCTCCACATCGGTGAGAGGTCCGGGTGCCCCCGACTTGTCGACACGTCTGTCGAGGACGAGTCCGCGCGACCTGCCGACGGCCTCGACCCGCTTCAGCCACAGCGTCGCGTCCATCTTCTTGAACAATGCCCAGGCGGCCTCGAGGTGATCCGCGACGTCCCGGCCGACGACGCCCAGCGCATGGTGGGCCTGCGCCGCGATGAAGTGCATACCCTGCTCCTCGGCCTCGAGAAGTACTTCACGTGCGCGGTCCACGTCACCGAAGCTGCGGGCATGGCCGATGCCGGATGCCATCCGGGCCTTGGGCGAACCGATGTCCTCCGCAAGGCGGCAGAACTCGTCCGCAACGTGCCGAGCGGCATCGACCTCTCCCCACGCCAGGTAACCCTCGACCAGACTCGTGTGGGTGATGGTCCCGACCTCGTTCCAGCCGCGGATTCCCGCTTCCGACCGCAGTCGCTCCAGGATCGGCATGGCGTCCTCGAATCGGGACCTCGACACCTCGACCGACGCCTGCGCTGCCTGCCAGATCGCGAAGTCGATCCGGCAGGAGGCCGGCGGCTTCGTCGTTGCCAGCACGGACGCCGCACGTGGGAAATCACCTCGGCCCGTGAGGATCTGCACCTCCACACCACGCAGGCGAGCCAGATTGCTGCGCATACCCGAGAACTCGAGATGGACTGCTTCCCGGGCAATCGTCTCGGACGCCGCGGTCCATTCGCCGGCCGTGAACTCGGCGAGCGCGCGAGCCAGTACGGCTTGCCCGCCCAGGTTTCCGAATCCGGCGAGTCCGGCGGCTTCACCCGCCTTCGTCAGCAGCGCATTCGCGCGACCGGTCGCGCTTGCCGTTGCGGCGTTGTGCGCTGCCGACTCCAACGCACCGGTGCGCGTGCCCACCGGGAGTTCCCGCTCGTCGGTCCCGAGGATCGCGAGCTGGTCGACGGCCTCGAGTGCGTTCGGGAACGTCCCGACGGAGGCTTCGATCTGACCGAGGTACGTGTAGGCGATGACCTGGTCCGCCGGGGTCGACTCGCGCACCTGTGACCACGCTGTCGCGGCCAGGACGCGCGCCTGATCCGTGTCACCGAGGCGCGCCGACATCGCCGCGCGCTGCGCGAAGTACGGCGTCGGGTCCGTGACCTCCTCCACCTCCGAAACCAGCAGGTCCACAGCACTCTGTGGATCGCCCATCGCATTGTGGCAGTGCACCATTGTCGCCACGGTACGGTCGCGGGAACTGCCCGCCTCGAGGAGTCCGAGCGCTTTCCTGCCGGCTTCGACTGCCAGAGCAGGCCGCGAACCCTTCCAGTACGCCGCGGACTGCCTGCGGAGTATCTCGCCGGCGGCGGCATCCGCGCGTGGCAGCAGATCAAGCGCCCGGCCGTACCAGCGGGCAGCCGCGCGCGGCGACGTGCGCAGCGCTCGATCGGCGGCACGCAACGCCACCGTGACCGCGACCGTGTCGCCGCGCGCCGCGCCCTCGGTGGCATGCCGGGCGCGCTCCAGGGCCGGCATGCCCAGCTCGTGGTCGGTGCCCTCGATCCGCGCAGCAATCGCAGCATGTACGCGGCGGCGCTCGGCCGGACCGATCTCGTCATAGAGCAGCTCACCGATCAGTGGGTGGCCGAATTCGTACCATCCGGACCCCGTTGCCACCAGCGCACCGCTCGAGACCAATGAGTCGAAGGCGGCCCGGACCTCGCCCAGCGACCTCTCGGCCAGTTCGGCGAGGAGCGGAAGGTAGTCCAGATCCACCCGTTCGAACACCGCAACCAGACGACCCAGTACGCGGACGGCGTGATCCCGGGGAAACAGCCGGTGGAGCAACGCCGCAGCGCGCGAGAACTGGGGCGGGGAATCATCGACCAGGTAGCCGATTCCCTGTTCGATCCGAAGTGCACCCGCAGTGTGCAACGCGTTCACCGTTTCTCGGACCAGCAACGCGTTCCCCCGCGTCCGCTCGGTCAGATACCCGGTCAGTCGCTCGTCGGGCACGGCACCGAGGACCGACTCGACCAGTCCGCCGAGGGCCTGCCCCTCGACCGGCCGAACCTCGAGAACCGTCCGCGCCTGTTCGCTCACGAGGTGGCCGATCGTCGCGAAGAGACGTTCGCCGGTCATCCACGGCCGAGTCCGCGAGGCGAAGATCACGAGGAGCGGGCGGCCCGCCAAATGCCGAGCGGCGAGGGTCACGGCGACGAGGCTGTCCTCGTCCGCCAGGTGCGCGTCGTCCACAACCACGACCACTGGCGACGAATCCGTCATCGACTGCAACAGCGCCGTCACACCACTCGGATCGCTCGACACCGTGCTGTGGCCGAGGACTCCCACGAGGGTGCGCAACGTCGCGTACGGGATGTCGCGGTCGTACTCGTGCGCCGCGGCGTACAAGCACGTCCATCCACGCCTGCGGGC
The DNA here is from genome assembly GCF_011603105.1 of Rhodococcus sp. A14. NCBI lineage: Bacteria > Bacillati > Actinomycetota > Actinomycetes > Mycobacteriales > Nocardiaceae > Rhodococcus > Rhodococcus sp. A14. The sequence goes on from NZ_JAAOQS010000004.1 coordinate 80,590, forward strand.
CGCGTCGAGCGTGCTCCGCAGGAGGTGTGTCTTTCCGGTGCCGGCCTCACCGTGAATCAGGTACGTCGAACCGGCACCGGCACTCAATCGTTCTATGGCGCAGTCGAACACGAACTCGTTCACAACATCTAGGCGAGACTCAGCCGAAGAGGCATGGCCTTCCATCCTCGCAGCGTGTTGTTGTGATAGCGACGTACGGGTGCCGCAAGTTCGATGCACGTCACACGGGTCACGAGAACCTCGAGCAGGCACTCGGCCTGGAGACGCGCCGCGTGCTGGCCCACGCACTGGTGGATTCCCATCCCGAAGGCCACGTGCCCCGAGGGATCACGCGAGAGGTCGAACCGATCAGGGTTGCCCCACCGGCGCGGGTCACGATTCGCAGCGGCGTAGCACAGCAACACCCTCGTCTCGGCCGGTATGACGGTCCCGGATATCTCGACGTCGGCCGACGTCTTGCGGAACAACATCTGGACCGGCGACTCCCAGCGCAGCGCCTCGTCGAAGGCGACTCGGGCGAGGTTGGGGTTCTGTCGAAGAGCCGCCCACTGATCGGGATGGGTGGCGAATCCATAGAGCATCGCGGAGAGACCGTAGACGGTCGTGTCGACACCTGCCGACAACAGCGAACGCGTGAGGAGCGGCGCCAGTTCGTGCATGATGTCGCCGCGGTCGGCGGCCGCCCAGATCTCGCTGCCGAATCCTTCGGGTTTCAGTGACTCCCGGGCGCACTTCGCAGTGGCCCATTCCGCCAGTGCGTCGCTCCGGCATTCCCCCTGCAGGACCCGTTCGTTTCGCGGCCCCAGGGCATTGAAGATGTGATCTGCATAGGGAACGAGATTCTCCCGCTGCTCCTCGTCGATGCCGGACGCGTCGGGAAAGAAGTTCACCGGAAACACGGCCGCGATGTCGTTGTATCCGTCGATCTCGGTCGCGTCCCCGGCAGCCGTGCCACCCAGCAGGTTGTCGATCAGCGTCTCGGCCTGCCGTGTGCAGGCATCCTTCATCGCCCGCAATGCTCGTGCGGACAGAATCGACTGCAGCACCTCGCGGGGTGCGTCGTGCTCGGGCGGATCGGTCTGAAGTAGTCCCCGGGCCCGCCATGGCTCGTTCAGGCCGACTCCGGAACCGGACGTCATGCCCTGCCAGTTCGAGAGCGCGCTGTGGACCTCGTCGTAACGCCCGAGGGCGTGGACGTTGTACCGGGGCAGGAAGACGACAGGCCCGGATTCACGCAGCCGCTCCTGGAACGGCAGCGGGTTCTCGAGCGTTTCCGGCGAGAAGGGGTCGTCGTCGAGGGACGGGGCTGTCGAACCCTGCCGTCCGGTGGTATCCGTAATCGACACTGTCTACCTTCCTAGAGATCCAGCACGAGTCGTTCGGTGATCGAACGTGACACACAGACGAACATCCGGTCCCCCTTGGCGCGTTCCGCATCGCTCAGGAGTGAATCCCGATGATCCGGAACACCGCCCACGACGCCGACTTCACATGTGCCGCAGACTCCCTCGTTGCACGAGGACAGCACCGGGACGCCGGCGGCGTCCAGGGCCTCGAGAACGGTCTCGTCGGTGCCGACGGTGACGGTCCTGCCGGAGTGGGACAGTTCGATCGTGAAGGGTTCGGTGCGGACCGGTGGCGGCTGGGAAGGCGCCACGAACCGCTCGAACCGGACGGCCCACCCGGGCCAGTTCGTGGAAGCGAATTCGACCGCCGCCAGCAGGGGCTCGGGTCCGCAGCAGTAGACCTTGGCCCCCTCGATCGGCTTGCCGAGGAAATCGAGCGGCAGGTGACCCGATTCGTCCTGCGGCCACACCGTGACGCGGTCTCCGTATCGAGCCAGTTCGCCGAGGAAGGCCATGGAACGACGCGACCGACCGCCGTAGAGCAGGTGCCAGTCGATTCCCAGCTTCTCGGCTGCGGCGATCATCGTCATGATCGGAGTGATCCCGATGCCGCCGGCGATGAATTCGAATCGGCTCGCCTGTGCGAGACCGAAATTGTTCCGAGGGGTGCCGACACTGAGCATGTCCCCGACGGCCAGATTCTCGTGAATGAACTGCGATCCGCCCTTGGAGTTCGGCTCCCGCAACACGGCGACCTCGTAGGCGGAGGCATCCCACCGGTCGCCGCACAACGAGTATTGCCGCACCTGGGAACCACCGTCCGCGGTCGGCATGACCAGGTCGATGTGCGCGCCGGGCGTCCAATGCGGGAGCCGCCCACCGGACGGCTCCTCGAGCCGCAGTTTCACGACGCCGTCTGCCACGACGTCCTTCCGCGCGACCTCGAGCGTCTGGTTTCCGGGTCGCCGTGTGACCGGCGATGCGGGCGAGGACGAGTCGACACCATGCTGAGCAAGATGATTTGGCACGTCATGATCATGCGCGGCGCCTGCTGGTGAGATCAATGTCTCAATCACTATCAAGGCGATAGCCACAGTCGCCTGCCGAACGGGCCCTACACACGACAGTGTCCCCCTCACCTGGGTTGCAGGTGAGGGGGACACGGGTGGGACGTCACGGCGAAACCGACTCGCTTCGTGGGCGAGCGGGCCGAACGAACTCAGCAGAGGCCGACCGAGGGGTCAGGCACTGCGTCGTGCGGCCTGGCGGCGAAGTTCATTGCGCGCCAGCGCGTTCTTGTGCACCTCGTCGGGTCCGTCTGCGAACCGCAGCGTGCGGACATACGCAGCTGCCGGAGCGAGGAAGAAGTCCTGTGAGAGTCCGCCGGCGCCGTGGACCTGGATTGCCTTGTCGATGATCCATTCGACGGTCGACGGCGTGGCGATCTTGATTGCCTGGATCTCGGTGTGTGCGCCCTTGTTGCCCACCGTGTCCATGAGCCAGGCCGTCTTGAGGACCAGCAGGCGCAACTGCTCGAGACGGACCCGCGATTCGGCGATCCAGTCTCGAATCACGCCCTGTTGGCTGAGTGGCTTGCCGAACGCCACGCGTTCGTCGGCCCGCTCGCACATGAGTTTGATCGCTCGCTCCGCAATGCCGATGGCGCGCATGCAGTGATGGATCCGGCCGGGTCCCAGCCTGGCCTGGGCGATCCCGAAGCCGTCGCCCTCGGTGCCGATGAGATTGGCAACCGGAACCCGCACGTCGGTGAACTCGATCTCGGCATGTCCACCGCTGTGATGGTCGTCGTAACCCAGGACCTTCATCGCGCGCGTGATGTGGACGCCGGGGGTGTCCCGCGGTACCAGGATCATGCTCTGCTGGCGATGCCTGTCGGCCGACGGATCCGTCTTGCCCATCACGATCAGGATCTTGGCGTTGGGATTCATCGCACCGCTGATGTACCACTTGCGGCCGTTGATCACGTAGTCGCCACCATCGCGAACGATACTCGTGGAGATGTTGGTGGCGTCCGAGGATGCGACGTCGGGCTCGGTCATGGCGAAGGCCGAACGGATCTCGGCCTCGAGCAACGGGGTGAGCCACTCCTTCTTCTGCTGCTCGGTGCCGAACATCGACAGCAGTTCCATGTTGCCGGTGTCCGGGGCTGAACAGTTCAGCGCGGCGGGAGCGAGGAGCTTGCTGCGGCCGGTGATCTCGGCGAGCGGCGCGTACTGCACGTTCGTAAGCCCGGCACCCTCGGCCCCGGGGAGGAAGAGGTTCCACAGCCCACGGCTGCGTGCCTCCGCTCTCAGCTTCTGCAGGATGGGAGACTCCGACCACGCGAAGCGGTTCTCGAGGCTGTCCAGCTCATCCAGGTACGCCGCCTCGGCCGGGTAGACGTGCCCGTACATGAAATCGACGAGTTCCTTGCGCAACCCGTCGGTCCGGGCGTCTGTCGAGAATTCCATCTACTTGTACTCCTTCAGTGAGTCGAGCCCGAGTTCGAGCAGCAACGGCACAGTGCTGCCACTGTCCTCGAAACCCGCACCCACGGTTTGACGATTGATGTGTCGATACCGGACGCCCTCGGAGATCGCGGCGAGCTTGAAGCAGGCCAGACCGAGGTGGAAGCCGAATCCCTCCAGTTCGCGACCGCTCTCGGCTTTGTAGTGTTCGATGATCTGTTTCTCGGTGAGGTATCCGGGTGCCAGCGTCGCGTCGTACTTGGCCGGTTCCGTCGAATCCCGTTCGGACACGATCTTCGCTCGCCGCTGATAGGTGAGCATCAAGGCCAGGTCCAGAAGCGGATCACCCAGCGTCGCCAGCTCCCAGTCGATGACCGCGGCAGGTATGTCGTCGGCGCCGACGAGCACGTTGTCCAAGCGGAAATCACCGTGGACGATGCCCGCGGCCGACTTCGTGGGGACGGCCGCGACGAGTGCCGTGTAGAGCTCGTCGGCGCCGGGGAGATCGCGGGTGTAGGACGCGTCCAGCTGCGTCTTCCAGCGTTTCACCTGCCGTCCCAGGAAGCCTTCGGGACGACCGAAGTCGTTCAGGCCCACGTCTCGCGGTTCTACCCGGTGCAGCTTTGCCAGTGTGCGTACCAGCTCGACGGAGATGGCTCGGGTTCGAGCCACGCCGAGTGGCCTGAGCTCATCGGCGTACCGATAGGGCACGCCCTCGATCCGCTCCATGACGTAGAAGTCGGTGCCGAGAACGCCCTTGTCGTCGCAATAGGCGATCATCGCCGGAACCGGGACGCCGGTGGTCCGAAGAGCACTGGCCACTCGGTATTCTCGGCGCATGTCGTGAGCCGTCGCCATGACCTCGCCCAGTGGCGCACGACGCACGATCCACTGGTTTTCACCGTCGGAGAGGTCGTAGGTCAGATTCGATTTCCCACCCTCGATCAGCCGGGCCGACAGTTCCCCTGCCACCAGGCCCGGTCGCTCCCCGGCCAGCCAGTCGGTGATTCGATCGATATCCAGCCCGGGCGGGGATTGGGGACGCGTCGGGGCGGCACCTGTCTGTGTGTACTCCATGTGAGACCTCACGCCCGTGCGAAGGCGGGGACTATCTGCTCGTAGCTGATAGCGCCTTCCTTCGCGTTCCCGAAGCGGACGGCAAGGTCGATCATGTGGTCGACCTGATCCTTGGGTGCCTTGAACATCGGTTGCAATTTCGGCGCCACATCCTGCGCGTAGTGCTCGATGTAGGCCTTGGCGATTTCGGGTGCGTTGCCGTCGAAGGTGCCGGAGTTCAGAATTTCCGCTGCATCGTCCTTGTGGGAGAGCATCCATTCGCTGCCCTCCGACTGTGCTCGAAGCCAGTTCTTCAGCACGTCCTCGTGCTCCTCGGCAAAACTTTCGCTGGTGGAAATACAGACCACGGCCTGGTTGCGCAACGTCTCGGGCATCGACGGCCTGCCGAAGTCGAGCAGCACCGATCCGCCGGTCTCCCGGGCGATGAACAGCCCCGAGCTCCATTGGACCGAGACGTAGCCGTCGAGTCGCCCGGCTTTCATGTTCGGGATCGCCGAGGCAGACGGGCCGACCGCCAGATGGGTGACGTCGGAGGATTGCATACCGGCCAGCTCCAGAGCGAGGTCCAGTTGCAGATCACCGCCCGCGCCAATGGCGCTCACCCCGATCGACTTGCCTTTCAGCGACTGCATCTTCTCTTCGAAGGTCGCGTCTTCGCCGGGCCAATTGCCGTTCGGGCCGACGACGACCCCGTAGGTGGTGGACACGTTCTTCAGACCGATGATGACCGGTCGCTTGCCCTGTGTGCTGTTGGCGTGGGCACCCATCAGCAGCAGGGTGTCGGAGCTGTAGCCGTTGACAGCGCCTGCGCACACGAGCTGTAGCGCCTGCACACCGCTCTGCGGGGTGATGAACTTCGGAACATTGAGGTTGTTCCTGGCGAAGTCGTTGTTGGCAAGATTCACCGCATCGAGGAGAAAGGTGTCACCCGGAAACGACCCGATGGTGAACTTGGCGGCCTGGCCCGAGGCACCCGCGCCCGGTCCACCCCCGCAGGCCGCCAGCAACGAGGTGGCGCCGACCGCCGCCGTTCCGAGACCGAGATACTTCAACATCGACCTTCTCGAGATGTTGCCGTCCAATGCCCGCAGTTCTCCGAAGGGCGAGTCACCTTGCTTCGACCCAAACATTCGTACTCCTAGTGATTAGTGCATGCCTGGTGGCCTGACGATGTGCTGCCCCCGGTTTCCGCAAACTGGCTACCGACCGATCCCGTTGTGCTCCATCACCACTCGGCCGACGGTCTTTCCGTCCCCCAGGCTCTGCAGGGCCGCAGGCACCCCGTCCATCGAGACCCGTTGACTGACGAAGGGATCGATGGCTCCGGAGTCCGCCAACGTGCACAGTTCCTGGTGGCATCGATCGACCGCGCCGGGATTCTTCGTGTTGTAGAGCCCCCAGTGAATTCCCAGGATCGAGTAGTTCTTGACCAGCGCGTGGTTGAGCGCCGCGGTCTGGATCTCGCCGCCCGCGAAGCCGACGACCACAATCCGCCCCTCGAACGCAATGCATTTGGTCGAACGGTGGTAGACGTCGCCTCCCACCGGGTCGTAGATGACGTCGGCGCCTCTGCCTTCGGTGAATTCCTTGACGACCCCCACGAAGTCCTCCTGCCGGCGGTCGACGACGACATCGGCACCGAGCTGCCTGGCGTAGGCGGCCTTCTCCTCGCCGCCCACGACACCGACCACCCGGGCACCGGCGGCCTTGCCGAGCTGGATGGCCGCGCTGCCGACACCGCCGGCGGCCGCGTGAACCAGGAGGGTCTCCCCCTCTTGAATCCTGGCCAGCCGATGGAGTCCGAACCAGCCGGTCTGATACCCGATGAACAGGCATGAGGCCTGCGCGTCGTCGAGTGAGGCCGGCGCCGGATGGGTCGTGCTCTGGTCCATCAAGGCGTACTCGGCGAATCCGCCGTAGGGAAGAGTGGTCAGGCCCAGAACCCGGTCGCCTACCGCTGCCCGTGCGACGTCCGGCCCGACAGCGACGACGTCACCGCAGACTTCACGTCCGGGGGTGAAGGGCAGGTCGGGGCGCACCTGGTACTTGCCACGGCACATCAGCACGTCCGGGAAATTGGCTGCGCCCGCCAGGACACGCACGAGGACCTGCCCTGCACCAGGTTCGGGAACATCACCTTCGACGAGTTGCACGACGTCGATCGGCTCGCCGAGCTGGGTGACCGACCAGGATTTCATGCGGCGGGGAATCGATGTGCTCATGCTGTCTCGAATTCGACGAGCGGCTGACCGGACGCGACGCTGTCGCCCTCGGCGACGTGGACTGCCACGATCGTGCCTGCATCTTCGGCGAGGATCGGGATCTCCATCTTCATGGCTTCGAGGATCATCAACGTCGCCTCCTCCTCCACTCGGTCACCCGGTGCGACAAGGATCTTCCACACGTTGGCACCCATATCCGACTCGATCGTCTCTGACATCTCACACACTCCTTCTGGCCAAGTTCTTCTGTCTCTGTTGGATCTTCTCGACCACACCGGTGTCGTAACGCCCGCTCGTGAATTCTTCCGAGCCGAGCACTTGTTCGAGGAAAGGCTTGTTGGTGACGAGCCCCTCGATCACGAACTCCCTGCATGCCGCGAGGGCGCGGGCGTGCGCCTCCTCACGGGTCGCGCCGAACGCGCAGACCTTGGCCAGCAACGAGTCGAAGTGAGGCGTCACCTCGGTGCCCGCCGTATAGCCCGAGTCGACCCGGATACCGGGCCCGGTCGGCTCCTGCCACACGTCGATCGGCCCCGGGCGCGGGAAGAACCTCTTGGGGTCTTCCGCGCAGATCCGCAACTCGATCGCGTGACCGCGCGAAACGGGGGCAAAACCCGGTGTGGTGGTGCCCGACTCCGCGATGCTCAGTTGCTGCTCGACCAGATCGACACCGTGAGTGAGTTCGGTGATCGGGTGCTCGACCTGGATACGGGTGTTCATCTCGAGGAACACGAAGTCGCCGGTGACGGCGTCGAGCAGGAATTCCACCGTACCTGCATTCCGATAGCCCACCGCCTGGGCGGCCGCAATCGAACTCTCGACGAGGCGCTCTCGCAGCGCCGGATCCAGGTGCGGGGCCGGGCTCTCCTCGATCAGCTTCTGGTGACGCCGTTGCGTCGAGCAATCCCGTTCTCCCAGAGCGATGATCGTGCCGTCGTTCCGACCCAGGATCTGGATCTCGACATGCCGCGCGGAGGACACATACCGCTCGACGAAGACCCGATCGGAACCGAAGCTCCGCGCCGCCATCGACTTCGTGTTCTCGAACGCCTTGCGCAGGCCTTCTTCGTCGTGAGCAACGGCCATGCCGATTCCGCCGCCGCCGGCGGATGCCTTGACCATCACCGGATATCCGAGACGCCCGGCCTCCGCGACGGCTTCGTCGCCCGTTTCGAGCGCTGCGCCGACGTCGCCGCTGATCGGCACACCGGCAGCAGCCACGACCCGGCGTGACTCGACCTTGTCACCCATCACCTCGATGACCTCGGCGCTCGGGCCGACCCACGTCAGTCCGGACTGGGCCACCAGTCGGGCGAAGTCGGCGTTCTCGGCCAGGAATCCGTAACCCGGATGCACGGCCGTGGCACCGGCTTGCTGTGCGATTCGCACGATCTGAGCGCCGTCGAGGTACGCCTGCACCGGCGTGTCGCCCTCGAGCTGAACGGCGTGGTCGGCCTCACCGATGTAGGGCAGGTCCGCATCGACCTTGTGGTAGACCGCGACGGTACGGACACCGAGCTTGTTGGCGGTCGCGATGATCCGCCGGGCGATCTCGCTGCGATTCGCGACCAGTAGGCAATCTGGAAATGAGCTCATCACATCGTCCTCAGTAACTCGTCGGCCAGGCGCGCAGCAGGTGCTCGCCGATGCCGTTGGTCCGGGCTCGGTAGTGGTCTTTCAGCGCGCCGAGGATGAAGTCACGAGTCTCGGCGGGATCGATGACCTGTTCGACGCCGAAGACGCGTGCCACGTCGTAAGCGGTAGTGCCCTTGGCCATCTCGGCGAGGCGCTGCGCATACAGCTCGGGATCCGATTCCGCGTCGACTCCGTGAACGACCGACACCGCCGATGTGGGATCCATGAAGCTCACCTCCGTCGACCACCAGCCTGCCGTCGTGTCGGCGGTCAGTCCGCCGCCCATGTTGATGTAAGCCTGGCCGTAGTTCTTGCGAAGCGTGACAGCGATCTTCGGCACGGTCACCAAGGACAGTGCGTTCATCCAGTTGATGACCTTGCCGGCGATCTTGTTTCGCTCGGCTTCCAGCCCGATCAGGAATCCCGGCTGGTCGACGAGGAACACGACGGGAATGTTGTAGGAGTCGCAGAGAACAAGGAAGCTGGTCGCCTTGTCACACGCCGGACCGTCGAGCGCCCCGCCCTTGAACATCGGATTGTTGGCGATGATTCCGACGCTCTGTCCACCGATCCGGACCAGTGAGGTCTCCAGGCTCTTGCCGTACCGTGCCTTGATCGGGAACACCGAACCGGTGTCGGCGACGATCTCGATCACCTTGCGTACGTCGTAGGTCTGGGTGCGAGCCTGGGGAACGATGTCGTTGAGTTCGGCCGCACGCTCGCCCGATCCACTCGGGATCGGCGCGACCGGCGGCGTCTCACCGTTGTGGGAAGGCAGATACGAGAGGAACCGGCGGATCAGTTCGATCGCTTCCTCGTCGGTGTCGGCGACGGCATCGGCATAGCCGGTCACCTCGGCATGGACCTTCCACCCCCCGAGCTCCTGGGCATCGACGTGCTGACCGGTGGCGCGGCTGACCAGGCCGGGGCTCGACACCGCGAGGACACTCCCCTTGCGGAAGACCGCGAAGTCGGCGGACACGGTGTGCCAGGCGGCCGATCCGAAGCAGTATCCGAATGCGGCGGATGCCCAGGGGCTTTCGCGCTGCCGGAGGAACCGTTTCTTGCTGTTGGCGGCACCCATTCCGGTCCCGCCCATCGCGTCCGGCATCCGAACGCCGGTGGACTCCGACAGGTAGACCAGCGGCATCCCGACCTGAACGACGAGTTCCTTGAAATGGGACATCTTCTTGTTGCTCACCGGACTGCTCGACGACCCCTTGACGGTGAAGTCGTAGGCGATGACGGCCGCGCGCCGACCGGCGACCTCGCCGGTTCCGGTCACCTTGCCGTCTGCGGGCGTCTTGTCGCGATCGGCGTCGACGGCCGAGGTCGTGAACAACCCGCTTTCCCGGAAGGTTCCGGGGTCGAGCAACAACGCAATCCTCTCGCGAGCGTTGAGTTTGCCCTCGGCGCGCCTCTGCTCCAGCTTCTTCGGGCCGCCCATCGCCAGCGCGGCTGCGCGACGTTCTTCGTGCTCCTGCTTGCGGCTGAGCGTGGGTTCAGCCATCACTGTGTCCTGTGACATCTCTACTACCTTCCGTCTGCGTCGCGTGACGCCTGGTATGTCCGCTGTCCCTGCTCGAGAACCGCCCGTGCGGCGAGGGCCGCGTCCTCGAAGGCCGGAAAGACCGGGATTCCGCGTGTGCGGGCGCGGTGCGCGTACGTCTTGATCAATGCCTCCGTGTCGGCGCTGCCGTCGGTCTTGAGCACGAGAAGTTGGTGGGTGTTCGACGTGGCTTCGTCCCGGGCGCCTGCGATCGAGTCGATGACGGTGCCGGTCACGTCGCCGTGGGTTTCACCGAGGTTGCGCTGGATGATGCCCACATTGAGGTGGGAGATCAGCACTGCCGGCTCGCTGCCGGCGAGGACCACCGCGAGAACGTCCTTCGCGATCGCACCGCTCTTGACGGCGAGCGTTCCCGCAGGCACGTCGATCGGATTGCGCAGTCCGTTGCCCGGCGGCAGGCCCAGGTCGTCCAGTTCCTCGACCACGGAATCGGCGAGTGGCGGTGTGGCCAGTCCCTGCCGCTCGAGCGCGTCGGCGCCGAGGACACTCGCTCCGCCACCGTTGCCGAACAGAACAGCATCACGACCGTTCGGCTTGACCCTGAGGTCGAGTGTGGACAGGGCATGCAGGGCCGTCGCGAAGTCCTCGAGTGAATCGACGAGTGTCATTCCGGCCTGCCGCGCGATCGCGGGCCACAGTCGGTGATTTCCCGCGAGGGCGCCGGTGTGGCTGGTCGCCGCCCGCGAGCCTTCGCTGGTTCGGCCACCGGCGAGAAGCACTACCGGCTTGCGCATTTCGGCCTGGGTCAGCACGTCGAGCACCTCGCGTGCCGCGGCCAGCGACTCGAGGTACAGGCCGATGACGCGGACCTCGTCGTTCCGCAGGGCGGACTCGACGAGCTCTGCAGCGGTGACGTCTGCGCCGTTCCCGATGCTGACTACGCTGTGAAAGTCGATGCCGCGCAACGATCCGACGCGGAGGATGTCGACACTCAGCCCGCCGCTCTGCGAGACCACAGCCGTCGTTCCGGGCGTCAGAGGTGCGTCGGGCACGAACGAGAGTCGACCGGCCGAGGCATGGGTGCCCAGGCAGTTCGGGCCGATCAACCGAATGCCCGCATCACGGACAGTCTGGACCAGGGTCTTCTCGAGGTCCTGTCCTTCTTCGACCTCACCGAAGCCGCTGGAGACCACCTGGGCGAATCGAACGCGGCCGGCGCCTCGGCTCAGCGCCTCGCCGACACGTGTCGCGGGCAGGGCCACGAACGCATAGTCGATCGGCTGATCGACCTCGGACAGAGACCGCACTGCGGGAAGACCTTCGATGCTGTCCGAGGTCGGGTGGATCGGCACGATGGTGCCGTCGAAGCCGCCGCCCAGAATGTTCCGGATGAACCGGTTGGCGAGGTTGGGCCGCTGGCCGCTCGCGCCGAGGACGGCGATCCTGCGCGGATGAAACAGCGGCGTGAAATCCGTGGCCCGGCCGTCATCGTCCTCGCGTGCGGATTCGGCTACTTCCACCGGACCGACGACGAAACGTGCGTCCACGGCCACTGCGCGTGTTCCGGAAACGATGACCGGGTTCAGGTCGATCTCGATCACGTCGTCCGGCAGCGACTGCAGCAGACCGTTCGGTCCGGCGAGTCGCGAGATCAGTGTCACCAAGGCCGGGATGTCTGCCCTCTCGCCGCCGCGGGCTCCGTCGAGCACCTTCATGCCACGCAGTTCGTGCAGCATGGCGAGAATCTGTTCGTTCGCGAGCGGTGCGAGACCGAACGCGACATCCTCGAAGATTTCGACCAGTACGCCGCCGAGGCCCACCATCACGGTCCAGCCCAGCCCCGGAGCCCGAACTGCTCCCACGATCACTTCGTGACCGGACGGGACCATTTCCTCGACGAGGAGGCCGTTCAAGCGGTGCCCGGCGGCGGCCAGTTGCTCGCCCATCCGTGCAGCGACCTCGTCGATCTCGTCGCGGCGAACCCCCACCCGCACGCCGCCGGCGTCGGACTTGTGGACGAGCGTGGACGAGATGGCCTTGACGACCAACGGCTCGCGAATGTCGTCGGAAATCATCTGGCCGACAGCAATTTCGATGCCCCGGGGTGTGTCGATCCCGAAGGCGGAGAGCAAGGATTTACCTTCCGCCTCGGTAAACATCGCCGATTCTCTCTCCCGTGCAATGGAAATGAGTTCGGCGACTGCGTCCCGGGTGCATGGCTGTGCTGTATCGACTGACACCTGAAGTTCCTCACTGAACGTCGGATCCGGCGGCGATCTCGCTCGCTCGGCACGTATTCAGTGTGGTCAGCCGCACAGGGCTTGGGAAGGTCCGCAGCCTTGGCGGGGTGATACGGGTGCGCTATCGGACCGCCGCCGGGTCGACCGCGCTGTCAGAAATTCTTGGCAGATTCCCGCAACAAGCCCAGGAATGCCTGCACGGCAGACGTCCGCGCTTCGTCATTTCTCACGATCGCGGATATGCGGGCATGGGCCCATTCGTACGGAAGAGGCACGAGCGCGACACCGTTGCCGCTCACCGTCGAGCTGAGAAGTGTGTTCGCCATACAGATCCCGACGCCGGCGCGCACCATGTTCTGCGACGCTTCGGCGTTGTTCGTGGCGTAGACGATCCTGGCCTCGACTCCGTCGAGTAGCTGCTCGAACGCTGTACGGAGGATGCTGGTCTCCGCCGGAAAGATCAGCGGCTCCCCCTCCAGGTCAGCGGCCTCGAAGCCGTCCTTGCTGGCGAGGCGATGATTCTCCGGGACCGCCAACACCAGCCGACCGGAGATCAAGTCGACATGGTGCAGCAAGGCCTGCTCCGCCGGAATCAGGTCTATCCCGGCCAGGCGAGTCACCAGACCGACATCGAAATGGCCGCTGAGGACGCCGCGGCTCACCATCTTCGATGGCCCTTCCTCGACTTCGAAACGCACATTGGGAAAGTCGCTCAACAGGCGCTTGACGACCCCGGGAAGTATCGTCTGAGATCCCGCCGGCACCGTGCCCAGGCGGACGGTGCCGAGTTTCAGGCCCCCGATGGCGCTGGCCTCCTCGCGCATCAGACGTTCGGCCTGAACAGCGGCGACCACGTGCGGCAGGATCCGTTCGGCCGCGTACGTCGGTCGCACGCCCTTGGCGCCACGAACCACGAGCACGACGCCGAGGTCCTCCTCGAGCCGCTGCACCTGGTTGGTGATCGTCGGCTGTGAGATGTCGAGTTCCTTGGCAGCTTGACGGAACGACCCGGTCCGAAGCGCTGCTTCCAGATATCGCAACTGCTCGAATCTCATCGGTCTCCCTCGGTGCTGCCATGCGACCTGGCCCACATTACAGCGCGCAAGGCGCTCTCCGAATCCAGCGTCGGGCGGGCGCAGCGATCGACACGTAACCTCGAGTGGACCGACCCGAGTCGTTCAGTTCAAGAGATCGTCGAGGCCGGTCGAGTCCCGCGAGAGGGAGCCGCCTTCGACGGGAATCGTTGTACCCGTGATGTATCCCGCGGCAGGCGAGAGGAGGAATGCGACGGTGGCGGCGATCTCGAAGGGCTGACCGAGCCTCCCGAGCATGGGCCGTCCGGCCAAAATCCGGGAGTCGTTCGGGCTTCGCGGTGCGGCGACGACACGTGGTGAGAGGAAGAGACCCGGGGCGACCACATTGACGCGAACGCCGCGGGGTCCGTATTCGGCGGCCAGTTCCTTGGCCCACACCTCGAGTGCCGCCTTGGCGGGGCCATATCCGGGTGCCGTTCGACCGCCGTGGGAACCCATCACACTGGAGACATACACGATCGCACCGTGGCGGATCAGCGGGGACAGCCGACGCGAAGACAGAAACGCGTGGGCCAGGTTCACCCTGAAATCCTGATCCCAGTCCGCCAATCCGTAGTCGGTGATCTGCTTGCGATGCATCCGGCCGATGACGTCCACATAGCCGTTGATATGTCCGAACTCGGCGATGGCACCGGTCTCGACGACATCGATACCCTCTTCGGTGGTCACGTCCGCCACCAGAGACGGCATCCTCAACGAGGTGGCCACGGCGTCGACCCCGTCGGGATCGATGTCCACGCACAGAACGCGACCGCCCAGGGCGACGATCGTCCTGCTGACGTGCTCACCGATCCCGCCACCTGCGCCGAGGACGACGTAGGAATTTCCGTCCAACCGGAAGAGGCTGTTGTGATCGATCGCCTCGGCGAGAAGCGGCTGATCGGGGTCGTCGATGGTCAGCGCGGTTACCTCGTCCACTTGGCGACCAGCTTCTGCAGACCGGAGATCGAGACGTCGAGGACCATGGACAGCAATCCCATGGCGATCAGGATCGCGAAGGTTTCCGCAACCTGAAAATTGTTGGTCACGACGACGAGGCGCTGCCCCAGGCCGGTGTATGCGCCGACCATTTCCGACACGACGGCGCCGAGCACCGAGTAGACCGCGCCGAGCCGGAGCCCGCCGACGATGGCAGGCAGAGCCGCAGGAATCTCGATCTTGAAGAAACGCTGGGTCCGCGTCATGCCCAGCGACTTGGTCAACTGCGCGATGTCGTGGTCGATGCTCTTCATCGCACCCATCGTGCTCGTCATCAGGACGAAGAACACGACGCTGAAGGCAACGAGAGCCTTCGGTCCGAAACCCAGGCCGAACCAGAGGATGAAGATCGGTGCCAGCGCGGGACGCGGAAGGCTGTTCATCAAGGTCAGAAATGGTGAGGCTGCGGTATGAAGGACCTGGACACGGGCGAAGACGACACCTGCGAGGATGCCGGCGATCGCACCCGTCACCAGCCCGACCATCGCTCCGCTGAACGTCGCTGTCACATCGGTCCAGAAGACGCCATCGGTCAGCTGGCCGAAGAACGCTTGCGCGACATCGAGGGGGGCGGAGATCATCATCGGGTCGATGATCTTGTTTCCGGAGACATAGGCCCATACGGAGACGAAGACTGCGAGAGCACCCACCCGAAGTGTCCAGACGAGGATCTGTTCGTTGCGTCGGGCGCGACGCCGCTCCACGAGGATCGTGTTGTCGGGATCCGCCGGCTCGTTGTTGTTCGCGGCTCCGCCGATCAATGCGACCGTGCGGGGCCCGTCACTGCGTAGATCAGACATCGAGCGCCCCCCGGACAAGCTCGACGTCGGCGGCCGAGGAGGTGTGTGGGCCGCCCGTGACCTGCAGGACCGTTCCCGTGATGAAGCTTGCGGCATCAGAGCACAGGTACAGACACGCATCGGCGACTTCTTCCGGCCTTCCGACGCGTCCGAGTGCGAGAAAGCGGCCGAACTTCTGCTCGGTTTCGGGAGATGCGAAGCGAGACGCCGGCGTCAGGGTGGCGCCGGGTTCGACGCAGTTGACTCGAATGCCGCGATCCGCCCATTCCCAGGCCATCGTCTTCGTCAGCGAGGCGAGTCCCGCTTTGGCTGCCGCATAGGCGCCGCGGAGCGGGTGTGCGTGGTTGGCCGATCCGGATCCGACATTGATGACGTTTCCGCCACCCTGGCGTTCGAAGACCGGCAGGCATGCGCGGGCACAGTGGAAGGCCCCGCTGAGATTGGTATCGATCGTCGCATTCCAGGCATTGACCGACAGGTCTTCGAGGCGCGATGCGAAGTTGCCGCCGGCATTGTTGATCAGGACGTCGATCCTCCCGAACTGTTCGAGAGCGGTCCGGACCAGATCTTCGGCAGTCTTCGGCTCGCGGATGTTGCCGGCCACGAGCGCCGCCTTTCGTCCGAGCGCTTCGACACTCTCGACTCGGTCCTGAAGCGTTTCGGCGTTGCGCCCGTGCAGGATCAGATCCGCTCCTGCTTCCGCGAACTTGTCGGCGAGAGCCGACCCGATACCTCCGGAAGCGCCGGTCACTATGACGACCTGGTCCGTGAAGTCGAAAGTGGTCTGACCCACCTTGTTGATGGTGGCGGCTTTTCTGGTCACCTGACGTCCTCCTCGTGATTCGCACCCTGTGTGTTGCAGCTTGTTACGCACTGGGATCCGTTCCCGGCAAGGTGCGTTCGAGTTAGCGTCGTGCCATTCGCGGCCGTGAACAATGACTGAATCGCTATCAAGGCGATAGCCGCGCACCCGACCGCTTTTCCTTGACACCGTCGCCGAGGTGTTCGACGATTCATGGGCCGATAGGGTGATTTTCACCACAGGGTCATGCAGCTCGGATCCACCGCGAATTTTCTGTGCCAACTCAGCAGATCGTCCGGCGCAGGAGGAAGCGATCGGTCAGCCCCGCAAACACATCATCGGATTGACGGTGTCCGATTCATCCCTACGGTCGAACAGTGAGAGTGAGAATCTTGTGACTGGTCTAACTGAAACTACGACGAGGCCCACTACCGCCAAGGGGGTCTCGGTCGAGTTCGAAAATGTCCGCCACGCGTTCCTGCACGGCAATCGACCGGTGCGCGTGCTGGACGATTTCAACCTCCGCATCGAGCCGTCCGAGTTCGTCAGCATCGTCGGTCCGTCGGGCTGCGGCAAGACCACGGCGCTCGGCATGGTCGGCAACCTCCTGAAGCCCCGCAGCGGAACCGTTCGCATCGATGGAGCGGACGTGAGGCCCGGCAGCAATGATGCGGCTTTCCTCTTTGCTCGTGATGCACTCCTTCCTTGGCGACGGGTCCGCAGCAATGTCGAACTCGGCATGGAGGTCCGAGGTGTTCCCAAGGCAGAACGACGCGAGCGTGCCGAGGAATGGCTTCGTCGCGTACGACTGCACGAGTTCGCCGACTCGGATGTTCTCCACCTCTCGCAAGGAATGCGCCAACGCGTTGCGATCGCCCGCACTCTGGTCCAGAGCCCCGGCGTCCTTCTGATGGATGAGCCGTTTGCAGCCTTGGACGCACAGACGCGCGCGATCCAGCAGGAGGAGTTCCTCCGGCTGTGGGAGGCCGAGCGACCGACGGTCATCTTCGTCACCCACGACCTCGAAGAGGCCATCCTGCTCAGCGACCGCGTCATCCTGATGGCCAGCCGGCCGGGTCGCATGGTGGTCGACATGAAGATCGAACTCGAGCGGCCGCGGCATCAGGAGATGCGCAGGTCCTCTGATCTCTTCAAATCGTATTTCCACGAAATGTCCGACCGGCTTCGGGCTGAAGTCGATCTCGCCGAACAGCGCATGATGGAAGAAGGCCAGAATGACTGAAACTCTGCAGACGGTGACGACCGCCGATGGCGCCACAATGGCCTATCGGCAATTCGGCCGAGGATCGCGCCTGATCACCTGCCTGCACTCCCTGGCATTGGACGGATCATGGTATGCGCCTTTGGCCGAGGCTCTCGGCGACGACTACCGTCTGCTCGCGCCGGATTTCCGGGGGCACGGCATGACTGCGCGCGGACGATCTGCCATCACTCTCGGTCTCATTGCCGAGGACGTCGCCGCGATGTGGGACGCCGAGAGCGTCGAGCGCTCCGTGGTGTTGGGAATCTCCCTGGGAGGCATGGTCGCTCAGGCGGTCTCGGGGAGCTTTCCGAACCGGGTCGACGCGCAGATCCTGATGGCCACCCGGGGCGCCTATGATGACGAGGCCACTCGCGGAACGTTGGCCCGCGCGGCTGAGGTTCGTGCACCTGGCGGGCTCGAGCACGCTGAGGAAATGACCATGCATCGCTGGTTCGGTGATGCATCGCGAAACGAGGCAGACCCGTTGGTTCGGAAAGCTCGCGAACAGTTCCGGGGCGCCGGTGGTGACACCATCGGCGCCTATTTCGATGCGATGACCGAGATCGGCACGTTTCACACCGAGTCGCCTCCCCCGACTCTCGTGGTAGGCGGCGTCGACGACCGAAGCACTCCTCGTGCGGTAATCGAACAGCTGGCCGCCTCGATCACGGGTGCCGAACTGCGTTTCGCCGAGGGCGGACACCTCGCCGCCTTCGACAACCCCGGCGAAGTCGCCGCCACGGTGCGGCCTTTCCTCGAGGGCCTCGACTGCTGGTAGCCGATCAGTCCACGTGCACACTGGTTCCACATACTGCCTTACGGAGACGATATGGATTTCACGCTCGATCGCGCGCTGACAGAGGATGCGCTTCGCGCACAAATTGATTCGGCCCTCACTCCCGCGCTCCTGATGTTGACGGCTCACGTCACAGGCGACGCCGGCGTACTGCGTACGGAATGGAAGCCCAACCGGGCGACGCTGCCGGCCAGTGGACTCGCACCCGAGACCGACGCGGAGATCAGAGCCTTCTGCCTGAAGCGCCTCGCCCCGTATCTCTCTTCGCAGCGGGACTGGGCTGCATCTCCGGACGATTCCGTGCGTGAGTCGATGTGCACCTGGTTGATGGACGTAGACATCGAGGACGCCCAGGCTCTGGCGGCGGTGGCCTTCACTCCCGACGGCTGTGACCCTCGCGGGCCGGAGTGGAATCTCGACGAGATCGCTCCCGACAGCGGCCTGAGTGCCGTGGTCATCGGCGCCGGATTCTCCGGTCTCCTTGCCGGACTTCGACTGAAGCAAGCAGGTGTGCCCTTCACGATCCTCGAGAAGAGCACAAATGTCGGTGGCACGTGGTACGAGAACAGCTACCCGGATTGCCGGACCGACGTCCGCAGCCACATCTACACGTACTCGTTCGTTCCGCACGACTGGGTCACGCACTTCGGCCGCCAGCAGGCCATCCACGAGTACCTGTACAACTTTGCGGCGAAGAACGGCCTCCTGGAGCACATCTCGTTCGGCACCGAAGTAACCGCGACCCGGTGGGACGAGAGCACCAACACCTGGACGATCGACACCCGCACATCCGACGGCGTCGTCGGCTCAGCCGAAGCTCAGATCGTTGTCAGCGCCGTGGGACAACTGAACCGGCCGATGATCCCCGCCGTCGACGGCCTCGAAACCTTCACCGGCCCGGTTATGCACTCCGCGGAATGGGACCACAGCATCGATTTTGCCGGCAAACGCGTCGTCGTGATCGGGACCGGCGCCAGCGCACTGCAATTCGCTCCGGCGATCGCGAAGGAAGCGGAGCACGTCACGATCTTCCAGAGGAGCGCGCCATGGCTGCGGTCGACCCCGGTGCTTCGGCAGGAGATCGACCCCGGCGAACGCTGGCTCCTCACCAATCTGAAGCACTACCGCGCGTATTACCGCTTCTCCATCTTCCTTCCTCGCCTCATCGGCAACCTGCCGGCTGCAACGGTCGATCCGGATTTTCCGCCGACCGAGGTCTCGGTGTCCGCGGCCAACGAGGCCCTTCGTGTCGAGCTGACCGACTACCTCACCGAACAGGCCGGCGACCGACTCGATCTGCTCGAGCAGATCATGCCCGACTATCCACCCGCCGCGAAGAGAATCATCTGCGACGACGGCACGTGGGTTGCCACTCTCAAGCGGGACAACGTGCGCCTGGTGAGCCAGGCCGTGCAGCGGATCGACAAGGATGGTGTCTGGATCGGTGACGAGCACGTCGCCGCCGACATCATTGTGTTCGGAACCGGTTTCAAGGCTTCGGAATTCCTCGTCCCCATGACGGTGACGGGCATCGACGGACAAGATCTGCATCAGACCTGGGGTATCGATGCCAGCGCGTACCTGGGCATCACGCTTCCCGGCTACCCGAACTTCTTCTGCATGTACGGTCCGAACACCAACACCGTCATCCACGGCAACCTGGTGTTCTTCCTCGAGTGCCAAGCCGCATACATCATCAGCGCGGTCCAGATGCTGGCCAAGGGCGGCCACCGTTCGATGGCGCTTCGACCGGACGTGTTCACCGAGTACACCGACGAGGTCACCAAGGAGAGCGCCAAGCGCACCTGGGGCTGGTCGAAGACCCACAGCTGGTATCAGAACGCCGCCGGGCGGTCCACCATCATGTGGCCACTCCCGGCTCGCGAGTACTTCGAGCGCACCAGCGCGGTGCACGACGAGGACTACTACATCCACTGACCCGCATGACGTCATCATCCGCATTTTTCACTTCACCGGAGGCTACTTTGATCACCGAGACAACGGCAGTTGTCGCCAACCTCGAAACCCGCTACCTGACGGGCGGCCCGGAAGCCGGCGTCCCCGTCGTGTTCCTGCACGACGGCGCGTGGGGCGGCAGCGCCGACGTGACGTGGGGGCAGGTCCTGCCCCTGGCCGCAGAGAAGTACCGGGTCATCGCCCCGGACTTCCTCGGTTACGGCGGATCCGCCAAGTCCGTTCGCCTGGATGTCTCACCGTTCGCTTTCCGGATCCGGCACGTGTTCGCCTTGCTCGACCATCTCGGCATCGACGGTCCGGTGCACCTGGTCGGAAATTCGTTCGGTGGATCGGTGGGTCTGCGGGCGCTGGCCGACGGTGACTACCGATCCCGGATCGCCTCGGTCACCACACTCAGTGGCACCGGCGGCCCCTGGAAAGCGCCGGACATGGGCAAGCTGCGCGACTTCGACGGTTCGGTTGCCGGTATCGAGGCGTTCGTCGACCTGCTGTGCGACGACTTCTCCGGCAGGGCCGGACAGGTGGACGCCCGATTCAGGTGGGCCGTCGCGCCCGGTCACTTCGGGTGCATGAGCGCTCCGCATCTGCCGGTACCCGAGGCGTTGCGGAAGGAGCGCCCAGCCGATCCCTACCCCGCCATACTTGCCGGCGTTCAGACCCCCGTGCTGCTCCTCGAGTGCTCCGAGGACGTGCTGCTCGAGGCGGGGTGGAGCAAACACCTCCAGGCCGAACTCCAGAATTCCCGCGCCATGGTCCTGCCCTACCGGCACTGCCCGAACATCACCCATCCGAAGGAGACGTGGGCCGTGATCGGCGAGTTCCTCGACAGCTGCGCCGGCGGTACGAACTGATGCCGCCCCCGGGCGGCAATGCCGCGACCGTGTCCACCGTGGGTTCGCTCGTTCTCACCGGCGGATCGTCCGGAATCGGCGCCGGGTTGGCGGGCGATCTGGCAGGCGAGTGGGACATCACCGTTCTCGATCGGGATCTGCCGGAAACGCCTGCCCCCGGCGTGACGTACCTCCAGGGCGACATCACCACCGACGATGCGGTCGACACGGTTCGCAAGTCCCTGACCGAGAACGGCCGGGCAACGATCGACGGCATCGTCCACTGCGCGGGCATCGGCGCATTCGGCCCCTTCATGGAGATGCCGAAGTCCGAGTGGGAACGGGTGCTTCTGGTCAACCTTCACGGAACACTCAATTTCGTCCAGGGCGTCGCCGACATGGTCGCGGACGGCGGCAGAATCGTCCTGTTCTCGTCCGGGACGGTCTTCAAGGCCCCGGCGAGCGCAGCGGCGTACGCGGCCTCCAAGGCCGGCGTGATCGGCTTTGCCCGCAGCCTCGCCGCGGAACTCGGAGCCAGGAACATCACGGTCAATGTGATCGCCCCCGGTTTGGTGCTGACCCCACTCTCGACGGCGATCGCCGCAGGTGAAGAGGCCAACATCAACACGCGAGCGATCAAACGGCCCGCAACGGTCGAGGACTTCATCGGCCCGACCCGATTCTTCCTCTCCCCCGGCTCCTCCTTCGTCACCGGGCAGACGCTCGTCGTCGACGGAGGTTCGATCCGCCGTTAGGCGGCGCCGCCCGGACCGCCGCCGGTCGCCTGCTCGACGGCCGCGTGACCGAATTCCGGATCGTCTCGGTCCGCGGCCTGGGCGGCGATAGTCTGGGAAGGGTCGTCGAGAGGTAGGCGGATGACACCACGGTTCCCAGGGCGGCACAGGGGCGGATAGCGCGTTGGCAACCGACGGCGATCCGCTCCGCACACAGCGCGATACCGACACCGCGACGACAGATGAACTGCGCGCGGCCGGGTTCGACGATGCCCGGGAGATCGGGCGTGGGGGCTTCGGCGTGGTGTATCGCTGCACCCAGGCCGCTCTGGACCGCGCGGTGGCCGTGAAGGTTCTCAGCGGCGACCTCGACGACGAGAGCCGGGCCAGGTTCCTCCGGGAGCAGCGGGCGATGGGCAGGCTGACCGGGCACCCGAACGTCGTGAGTGTGCTCGAGGTCGGCGTCACGCCGAGCGGGCTTCCCTTCCTGGTGATGCCCTACCATCCGCAGGATTCCCTCGACGCGCGGATTCGCCGTCAGGGTCCGCTCACCGTGACCGAGGCGCTGCGGCTGGGAGTGAAGATGGCTGGCGCACTCGAGACGGCGCACCGGTTCGGCATCGTGCACCGCGACGTCAAGCCCAGCAACATCCTGCTCACCGACTACGACGAACCGGCACTGACGGACTTCGGCATCGCGCACATCACCGGCGGTTTCCAGACCGCGACGGGAACCATCACCGGATCGCCCGCGTTCACCGCCCCGGAGGTGCTCGAGGGCGACACCCCGGGTCCGTCCTCCGACGTGTACGGCCTCGGGGCGACACTGTTTGCCGCGCTGACCGGACACGCGGCATTCGAGCGCCGGAGCGGCGAGCAGGTGGTCGCGCAGTTCCTGCGGATCACCACGCAACCGGCGCCGGACCTCCGAGGGTCCGGTATCGAAGCCGACGTGGCCGCCATGCTGGAACACGCCATGTCGCGAGACTCGCACGAGCGCCCGTCCGCCGCGATGCTCGGTGAAGCGCTGCAGGACATCCAATTTCGCCGCGGTGTCCCGGTCGACGAAATGGCGTTGCGCCCGGACCCCGAAGCCGGGCGAGACCCGCAGCGCCCGACGTCGACAGGACGATCATCCACCGGAACCCCCTCGGGATCGGGTGCCGACGGGACTCTTCCCCTGGACTTGACGAGCTTCGTCGGCCGACGAAAAGAGCTCGCCGAGGCCAAGAAACTGCTCTCGGCGTCACGGCTGGTCACGTTGACCGGAATCGGCGGTGTCGGCAAGACCCGACTGGCACTGCGCGTCGCGACCAACATCCGCCGGGCATTCGACGACGGGGTCCGGCTGGTCGAACTTGGTGAACTGCGCGACGGATCGTTGCTGGGAGAAGTCGTGGCGGCCGGGCTGGGATTGCGGCAGCGGTCGCCGAGACCGCTGCAGACCCTCGTCGAGTTCCTGGAGCCGCGCGACATGCTGCTCGTACTCGACAACTGTGAGCAAGTGGTGGATGCGGCAGCAGATCTGACGGAGACAGTGCTGCGTACCTGCCCCGGCCTGCGGATTCTCGCGACGAGTCGCGAAACCCTGGACGTCGCGGGGGAAGCCGCCCTGCGCGTGCGCCCACTGGCACTACCGGATTCGGACACGGAGGCGTCGCTGAAGAGTCTGCCCAGCTACGACGCGGTGACGTTGTTTGCCGAACGGGCCGCCACGGCGGTACCCGGCTTCGAAGTCACCGAGGACAATGCCGCCACCGTCGCCCGAATCTGCATCCAACTCGACGGTCTGCCCCTGGCCATCGAATTGGCGGCAGCGAGGCTGCGCTCGATGTCGCCGGAACAGATCCTGCAGCGGTTGACCAACCGGTACGAGCTGCTGACCCGCGGAAGCCGGAGTGCACCGACCAGGCAGCAGACGCTGCGGTGGAGCATCGACTGGAGCTACGACTTGTGTCTCCCCGCCGAGCAGCAGCTGTGGTCGCGGCTGTCGGTCTTCGCAGGCAGCTTCGAACTGGACGCCGCCGAGGAGGTGTCCATGTACGACGCCCAACCGGCCGGTCTCATCGATCTCGTCGCGTCGCTCGTGGACAAGTCGATCCTCATCCGCGAGGGATCGGGGGCGGTGGTGCGATTCCGGATGCTCGAAACGCTGCGCGAGTACGGCCGGGAGAAGCTCGAACAGGACGGCACCCTCCCGGACCTCCAGCGGCGACATCACAGCTGGTACCGGCAATTCGCCCTCCAGGCCGAATCCGAATGGATCGGCCCCCGGCAGGTCGCCTGGCTCGCCCGGCTCGAGCGTGAACAACCCAACCTGCGCGAAGCGATGGAGTACGGCCTGTCCAAGGCTGCCGACTCGGCCGAGGCGGGGCTGGAGATCGCGACCGCTCTGTATCCGTTCTGGGTTTCGCGTGGGCTGCTCCGAGAGGGACGCCGCTGGCTCGACCGCGCACTGGCGCAGGAGGGAGGACACGACACCGCACTCCGGGTCAAGGCGTTGCATTCGGCCAGCGTCCTCGCCAGCCGACACGAAGACCTGGAACGGGCAGCCGAACTGATCGACGAGGGGCGTGTGCTTGCCGAGACCCGGGGAAGTGCACTCGATCGCGCCCTCATGCTTCACGCCGACGGAGCGCACGCACTGCACGGCGGCAACCCGGAGCACGCCGTGAGCTCGTTCACCGAGGCTCTCGAGGTATTGCGCGGCGAGCGCAACCTCCTTGCACACGTCACGGCCCTGCATGCGCTCGGATTGGCTCACGAGATTCTCGGACACGCCGAGGCCGCCACCGGCTGTCTCGACGAGGCGATCCGGATTACCGAATCACATGGTGAATCGGTATACCTGGGCCGCTCGTCCCTGACTCTCGGGCTGGTGATGTGGCGGGAGGGCAACCGTGATCGCGCGGTGCTGCTGATTCGAAGGGGACTCGAGCTGGCCCGCTTGGTCGACGATCCGTTCGGTGCCACCTGGTGTCTCGAAATCCTCGCCTGGATCTCTTCCCGCGAGAAGCGATTCCACCGCGCCGCCGTCCTGTTGGCAGCCGCCGAGGTGCTTCGACGGAGGGTGGGTACCTCCATCGTCCAAATCCCTGACTTGACCGAATCTCACAAAGAATGCGAGCTCGTCACGCGGCGCGCACTCGGTGCCCGGGCGTTCGAGACTGCGTCCCGCGAGGGCGAGGCGCTGGGCTTCGACGCCTCCGCCTCCTATGCCCTGGGCGAACCTCTCCCGGCAGCGCCACGGCGTGGCGATCCTGCGACGGCACTGACCAAGCGCGAACGCCAGGTCGCCGACCTCGTTGCGCAGGGTTTGACCAACAAGGCGATCGCCGCCCGCCTCGTGATCTCCCAACGCACCGCGCAGGGCCACGTCGAGCACGTCCTCGCGAAACTCGGATTCTCCTCACGAGCTCAGATCGCGGCGTGGGTCGCAGAACTGTCAGCCAAGCCGGACTGACAGCTCACATCCCTGACACCGCTCGGGAACGAACCGGAATCCGATCCGCACCGCCGCGCCGAATCGCCGGAGCCTGCGCTCGTCGTCCGCAGACCACTCCCAGCCGAGCTTGTCGCGGGCGGCCGGGGGCAGCGTTCCGCGGGCGGTCCACACCAGCAGCCGTCCGAGCACGGGACCGACGAGACGCCACAGAACCGCGGGGATGCGATCGTCGGGACGGGGCGTCGGCTGCCCGTTGAGCAAGCGCGATCTGCGCACCGTCTCGGTCTTGTCGAGAACCGTGCCGACCATCTCGTCCCAGTAGTCCACGAAATCTGCGTACGTCTCGGGCAGGTTGGTGGCCGACACCCCGTAGAGCGCGTACCACTGCTTCGACTCCTGATACAGCTGCTCCTTCTCGGAGTCGCCGCGCGGTTCACCGAAGTACTCGGCGACCACGTACTGCGTGCCCAGGAACGTGGCGTGGGCCCAGAAGTACGGACCGGGATTCAGCGCGTGATACCGCCGGCCCTCGTCGGTCGTGCCCTTGATGTCCTTGTGCATGTCGCGGATCATCCGGGTTCTGCGCCCGACGGATCGTAGAGCGCGCGGATGATCGGCCCTGCGGAACGCGCCAGCCGGGCGAGCTCGTCGTCAAAGACGGTCGAGTGCTGCACGAGAGCTGCGTCGATGACGGGGTGCATCACCTGCAGCGTGCCCGACCACGAGATCAGCAGCGCGGTTCGCCAGTCGCCGAATCGGTGCCACGTCAGCGAGTCGGGCCCGAGTGGCGGCAGCGCCGAACCGCGTTGGGACGGAATCTCTGTGGTGGTCATGACGACCTCCTGAAGCCGCTCGATGCGGAACGTGGTGCATTCGGGATGACCGTTGACGTCTGGTGTGGATCCCCGATCGTTACCGGGATCGATGAGACGATGACGGCATGACCGACAGCGAGAACCCACGTGGAGCGCCACGCAAATGGCGTGGCCGGGAGCCGGCCGACCGCCGCGCCGCGAGGCGTGCGGCACTGATCGAGGCCGGCCTGCAGATCATGGGAACCGAGGGAACGGCAGCGACGACGATGCGCGCGACCTGCCGCCAGGCAGGCCTCACCGAGCGCTACTTCTACGAGAGTTTCGACAATCGCGAGGCGCTGCTCGTCGCACTCCTCGACCACGTCGTCCTGGGCGCGAGGGACACCCTGCTCAGGGCTCTCGAGACGGGCCCCGACGATCCGGGCGAACTCGTCCGCCACGTCGTGAAGGCGTTCACCGGCTACATCGCCCAGGACCGGCGGCGGGGACGCATCATGTTCGTCGAGTCGCAATCCGTGCCGGAATTGGCCCAGCGCGGCGACCAACTCATCACCGAGTTCACCACTCCCATGACGGCGGCACTGACAATGCTGGGTGTCGACGGCGCACCCCGCGACGCCGTCAACACCCAGCTGAACGCGATTGCCCTGTTCGGGGCGATCGCCTTTCTGTACCAGCGCTGGCTCACCGGCAGCCCGAAGATCTCGCAGAAGCGGATCGTCGAGCACATCGCACTCACCATCGAGGCTCATGCGCCGGTGAACAGCACCCCCTAGACGTGCGCGGCGCGAACCAGCGGTCGCCGCATCGCTTCCAGGCCCGCGACGACCGCCACGGCGATCACCACGTGCATGACCGAGAGCGCGATGGTGCTGGCGGTGTCGAAGTCGGCCTGAATGGTCAGGGCGATCGTCGCGAGCGGCAGCAGGGCGCCGATCACTTCGGCCGGACGGATGACGGCCACCCATTTCAGCGAGATCAGCGCGGCCAGTGTCATTCCGATCAGTATCGGAACGACCGTCAGGATGACGACGCCGCCGGGCGCCACACTGCTGGTCTTGCCGGCATCCGTCATCTCGAACGAACCGCCGGCAGCCAATCCCAGCAGCCAGATCACCAGGTTGGGGACGAGCGCGCCGATCGTAGTCGCGGCGATCGCCCACAGGCGGCTCAGTTCGAGCGTCATCGGGTTGATCCGTGAGGTCGAGGTTGCAGAAATCGTGGTTCCGGTGCTGGACATGTTCGTTTCTCCCTGTCGAGTGGCTCGAAGTGCTACTGACCGATCCTGCAACCTCAACCATTGTTTGGGTCAAGGCCTTAAATCGAGGTCTTCTCGGTGAGACCCGAACAGATAGACCCGGGCGGAACGCAAAACTCATCGCGGTCGGCCCCGGTCGGCCATCTGGGGAAAGATGGTCACCATGAACTCTGCCCCCACGACACCTCCCCGACCGCGGGGGCTCCGCAACCCCCTCCGCATACTCGCGCGCTGGCTCGGCACCCGCGAATGGGTGATGCGGATGGCGCCGATCATCATCTGGCTGGAGTCGCACCTGCGCGCGTGGACCGGCAACCGGGTGAGCCTGATCGGTATCGCCGGACTGCAGTCCGTGCAGGTGACGGTCCCGGGACGCAAGAGCGGCACCCCGCGCACGACGGCCCTTCTGTGCATTCCGTACGGGGACGGGTACATCGTCACCGGCTCGAATTGGGGACGTCCCGAGCATCCGACGTGGTCGGTCAATCTGCGTGCGGCCGACGAAGCCCAGGTGAAGGCCGGGTCGCACGAATCCCGGATGAGCGTCCGGATGGTCACCGGAGACGAACGCGAGAATCTCTGGAAACTCGTGGTCGACTACTGGCCCGGCTACCTCATGGAGCATCGACGGTCCGGTGGACGTGAGTTCCGGCTGTTCGTGCTCGAGCCCACCCGCTCGGCTACAGAGAGTCGCGAATCCTGAAGACCGGCTCCACGAAGCGTTCGACGGCGCGACGCTCGGCGGCCGAATCGCCCAACGGCCAGGTCAACAGCGACAGGACGACGCGCACGATCCACCCCGCCGCCTCCTCGTCGGGCGCGATGCGGGTGAGCGAGATTGCCACCCGGCCGAGTTCGGGTGCGCGGGCCAGGTACTCGTCCGTACTTCTCGACCGCGACCCGGTGAACCACCGCGCCAGCGTCGGCTCCGCGCGGATCGCGGTCACCGACGCAAGAATCGCCTCGACGATCCGCTCCGAGTTCTCGAACGATTCCAGCGACTGCTCGACGTGGGCCGCCACGGCTCCGGCGGCGCGGGACATCACGGCGTCGACGAGAGCCCGCTTGCCCCCGACGTAGCGATAGAGCGTCGCGCGCGAGCACCCTGCCCGCGCGGCGACCTCGTCCACACCCACGCCGTCGATGCCCCGCTCGCGGATGAGGTCGGCCGCGGCGGCGTGAATCCTCTCGACGGCAAGCACCCGCCGGTTGCCGCCGGTCAACCAATCCGCGTGTTCCATCCGCGCCGCCGTCCGAAACATCGTTGCCCTTGTGTCTCACAGTGAGACGAATACACGAGAAATTCTAGAACACGTTTTCCAAATTGGGGTCATGATCAGGCTCGACGGCTCCAGATCCACTCACGCTGAGACAAGGACAAATTCATCGCTGAACAGCGGAGTCGCAGTCTTCCGGCCACCCTTGACAGCACCCTCCTTCGGCGCGAACTGTGATCATCTGCAACAGGTTCTCGTCAACAAGGAGTCCTCGATGACCCACTCGCCGACCCGTGGAACCGACATCTTCGATCCTGCCCATCTCGACGAACCGAACGAGCTCTACCGGACACTCCGCGAGCACTCCCCCGTCCACCGGGTCGCCGGAACCGACTTCTTTCTGGTGTCCACGTGGGATCTCGTGACCGAGGCGGCAAACCGCACCGAGGTCTTCTCGTCGAATCTCACCGGTGTGCTGGTGCAGCAACCGGCGGGGCCGCCCGCGACGTTCGACATGGACGGCGGCGGTCAGGCCGTGCACGTGCTGGCCACCGCCGACGACCCGGCGCACCTGCACCATCGCAAGCTCGTGCTGCCGGCGCTCGGCCGCCGCATCCGCGCGCTGGCCCCGGCCGTGGACTCGCTCGTCGACACGCTGTGGGACGAGGGAATGCGGGACGGGCAGATCGACTGGGCGTCCGCGATGGCGGACCGGCTGCCGCTGGCGATGGTCGCGCATCTCATCGGCCTGCCCGAGTCGGACGTACCCCAGCTACTGACGTGGGCCTACGACAGCACGGAGCTGCTCGGCGGGGTCGTCGCCGCGGACCGCCTCGGTCCCCTCGTCACCTCCGCGGCCGAACTGGCCGGCTATCTGCGGGCGGAACTCGTGCGGGCGAGGTCGGACCCACGCGACGACCTTCTGGGCGTCCTGGCACACGCGTGCGATGCCGGTGAACTCTCCGAGGACGTGGCGACACTCGTCCTGGTCCAGTTGGTCGGCGCGGGCGGCGAATCGACCGCGGGGCTGATCGGGGGCGCCGCACGGCTCCTCGCCATCCGCCCCGGACTGCAGACCCGGCTGCGGCAACAACCCGCACTCGTCGACGCGTTCCTCGACGAGGCGCTCCGCCTCGAGTCCCCGTTCCGCGGGCATCACCGGCACGTAGTTGCCGACACCACGCTGGGCGGCGCCGATCTGCCCGCCGGTAGTCACCTGCTCCTGCTGTGGGGCGCAGCCAACCGGGATCCGGCCGTGTTCGAGCGTCCGGACGAGATAGTGCTCGACCGGCCGCACATCCGTTCGCATCTCGCGTTCGGCAAGGGCGTCCACTTCTGCGTCGGATCGGCGCTCGCCCGCATGGAGGCGCTCGCCGCCACCACCGCACTGCTCGCGCGCACCGACCGCTTCGCCCTCGCCGCCGACTCCGAGCCACGTTGGGTCCCCAGCTTGTTCGTGCGGCGCCACAGCGCGCTCCCGCTCCGACTCGAGGTGACACCCAGAGATTGACATTGACGTCAACATCAACACATACTGTGACCGTGACCACAAGTGAGGCTCAGGAGCGGGCGCGGTCGGCGCGGAAAGACAACGACGGTCCCCGCCGCCGCGAACTCCTCCGCGCCGCGAGCGCATGCTTCGCCGAACTCGGCTACGACCGGACGACCGTCGAGGTGATCACCACCCGGGCCGAAGTGTCGCGGGCAACGTTCTACGCCTACTTCTCGTCGAAGGACGAGGTGTTCCACGCCGTCGCCGCCGACGTGTGCGAGGAATTCCTCGAGTCGCAGCACGTGGAAGGACCGGCGAGCGAGGACCTGCGAGACGTGCTGCGCACCACCACGAAAGCGTTCGTGGAAGCCGTGTACACCAACGGACGCGTCCTCGAACTGATCAGGCACCGCGCCCGGCTCGACCCCGAGGTCGGCCGAAGCTGGACCACCGTGCAGACCCGGCTCATCCGCCGCTACACCCGGTTCATCGAGCGCATCGTCGCCACGTGCGACGTCACGCCGTGCGCGCCGCCTGCCCGCATCGCGCAGACCCTCGCCGACGCCCAGCTCGCGGGCGCCGCCCGGCTGGTCGACGCGACGGCCCGTGAACAGCGCCGCTACACCGCCGACCTGACCGCCATCTCCGAAAGACTCATCGGCTTCGCCTGACAACGACAATCCGCACAGAATCGGGAGTTCGGTATGCCCACCTCGCCTTCGAGTGACCCCACGGCCCTGGAATCGGCCCTCGCCGCGATACGCGAACTCCAGGACGCCGCGTGGCCACCGCAGGTACCGCGGACAGTCGAGTACCCGATCGAGGGCCGCACCGTGATCGACTACCTGCGGCACTGGGCGACGGCACGACCGCAGACTGTCGCGATCGACTTCTACGGTCGTGCGATCACCTACGCCGAACTCGACGAACTGTCCGACCGCTTCGCCGGCTGGCTCCTGCAGCGGGGCGCGTCCGCCGGCGACCGCGTCGGCGTCCATCTCACCAACTGTCCGCAGTTCCATGTCGCCATGCTCGGGATCCTGAAGATCGGCGCCGTCCACGTCCCGATCAACCCGTTGTTCCGGGAGCACGAACTCGCGTACGAACTCGACGACGCCGGCGTGGAGATCCTGCTGACGCAGGATTCGTTCGCGGCCGTGGTCGAATCCGTGCGCGGCCAGACGGCGCTGCGGCACGTCGCGATCACCGCCGTGTCGGACCTGCTGCCTGCCGTACCCAGCGTCACACCGCCGTTCGACTCGACCTCCGGGCCCACCGACTGGGCGGAGATCATGGACTCCCCACGTGCCGAGCCCATTCCGATGGACCCCGACGCGCTGGCAGCACTGAACTACACCGGTGGCACCACCGGGATGCCGAAGGGCTGCGAACACACGCAGGCGCACATGGTCTACACCGCCGCCACCGCGACACTGGCCGGCGGCAGGCAGGTCGGCGAGGCTCCCCCTGTGGTCCTCGGGTTCCTGCCCATCTTCTGGATCGCAGGCGAGGACTTCGGCATCCTGTACCCGCTGATCAACGGCGGCACCGTCGTGCTCCTCAACCGCTGGGACCCGGAGGCCGCGGCGACACTCGTCGAAAGTCGTGGTGTGACATCGATGGTCGGGACGGTCGACAACTATGTGGAGCTGATGGATCTGCCCGACTTCACCGACCGAGACTTCTCCACCCTGGACAACGCGATGGCCGTGTCGTTCGTGCTCAAGCTCGACCCCGCGATTCGCGGCCGCTGGCGCGACGCCACCGGACACGTGCTGCGGGAGGCCAGCTACGGGATGACGGAAACGCACACCGCCGACACCATCACGCTCGGATTCCAGACCGACGACGAAGACCTGCTCAGCGAACCCGTGTTCTGCGGACTTCCGGTTCCGGGCACCGACGTCCTGATCGTCGACGAGGCCGGGGTGCCCGTGCCGGTGGGGCACCCCGGACAGATCATCGTGCGCAGTCCGTCGCTGCTCACCGGTTACTACGGCAAACCCGATGCCACCACTGCTGCGCTCCGCGACGGATGGCTCCAGACCGGCGACGTGGGCAAGCTGAACGGCAAAGGCGCACTGCACTATCTGGCGCGCAACAAGGAAATGATCAAGACCAACGGGATGAGCGTGTTCCCGTCCGAGGTGGAGGCACTGCTCATGCTGCACCCCGACATCCAGTCGGCCGCCGTGGTCCCGAAGCCCGATCCGGGCAAGGGCCAGGTGCCGTTCGCGTTCGTCCAACTCCTGCCCGACCGTCAGATCTCGGGTGAGGAACTGCGGGAGTGGGCCGCCCGGAACATGGCCACCTACAAAGTCCCTACCGTCGAGGTGCTCGACGCCCTACCCATGACGGCGACCGGGAAGGTCCGCAAGGCCGACCTGTTCGCTCTGGCCGAGGAGTACAAGTGACCCTGCTGGTCGCCAATCGTGGCGAGATCGCGCTCCGCATCATCCGCACCGCCGAGGAGATGTCGGTCGACACGGTCGCCGTCTACGCGGAGGACGACGCGGACAGCCCCCACGTGCGCGCGGCAACCGAAGCGGTCGCGCTGCGCGGGTCCGGCCCGTCCGCCTACCTGGACGCTCGCGCCATTCTCGACGCGGCAGCGGAGTTCGGTGCCACGGCAGTGCATCCCGGATACGGATTCCTCAGCGAGAACGCCGATTTCGCACGCGCCTGCGCCGAGGCGGGACTGTCCTTCGTGGGTCCGAGCCCCGAAGTGCTCGACATCTTCGGCGACAAGTCGTCGGCACGCGAGGCCGCCGTGGCCGCGAAGGTGCCGGTGCTCGCCGCGACCAACGGTCCCACCGACCTGGACGGCATCCGCGCGTTCTTCACGGAACACCCGGGCGGCATCATGATCAAGGCGCTCGCGGGCGGCGGCGGTCGCGGCATCCGTGCCGTCCGCAGCGCGGACCGTATCGACGAGGAGTACCGGCTGTGCGCGTCCGAGGCGCAGCTCGGGTTCGGCAACCCCGCGCTGTTCGCCGAGTCCCTTCTCGACGGCGCCCGGCACATCGAGGTGCAGGTGGTGGCGGCACCGCACGCGGGCGTGACGCGGGCCCTGGCCGTCGGCGACCGCGACTGCAGCGTGCAGCGCCGCCACCAGAAACTCGTCGAGATCGCCCCCGCGCAGGGGCTCGACCCGGGACTGCGCAGCGAACTGCACGAGGCCGCGGCCCGGCTGTGCGCCAGTGTCGGGTACCGGGGACTCGCCACCGTCGAATTCCTGGTGTCCCGGGACGGCTTCGTGTTCCTGGAGGTCAATCCCCGAATCCAGGTGGAGCACACGGTCACCGAAGAGGTGACGGGGATCGACCTCGTCGCCGTGCAGATCGCCATCGCCCGGGGAGCCGACTACGGGGAGCTGTCACTGCCGGACGGCGTCAGCGCCGTGGGGCTCGACGCGTCGGGCACACCCACTGCTGCGCGCGGAATCGCCGTCCAGGCTCGGGTGAACATGGAGACGATGCGCCCCGACGGTCAGGCCGTCCCCGCCGCGGGCACCCTGTCCGTCTTCTCGGCGCCGACGGGACCGGGTGTGCGCGTGGACACCTACGGGCGCCCCGGACTGTCACCGAGTCCGCGGTACGACTCGCTCCTAGCGAAGGTGATCGTGCATTCGCGGGGCCCGTCGTTCTCCGCCGCGGTGCGTAAGGCCGATGCGGCGCTCGCCGAGTTCGTCGTCGAGGGCGTCCCCACCAATATCGGCTTTCTCCGGGCGATTCTGGCGGACCCCGGCTTCGCCGACGGCGTCGTCGGCACCGACCATCTCGCCGAGCGGATGAGTGCGCTCGTCGACGCCGCCCACGTGCACCAGCCGGCGGAGGTGGCGTCGGAAACACTCGAGTTGCGGGCGGGTGAGGACGTGCTGCGCGCCCACATGGCCGGGACCGTCGTAGAGGCGGCCGGAGAAGGTGCGACCGTGGAGTCGGGTGCCCAGCTCGTGGTGCTCGAGGCCATGAAGATGCAGCACGTGATCGCCGCGCCCGCCGGTGCGGTAGTCGAGCGGAATCTGGTGGCGCCCGGGCAGACCGTCAACGCCGGCGACCCGCTGGTCGTGATCCGCCGCACGGGATCGGAGGCCGGTGACGTCGCCGACAGCGCAACCGATCTGGATCGTGAGCGCGCGGACCTGGCGGAGATCCGGCAGCGACACGAGGTGACCCTCGACGCCGCCCGGCCCGCCGCGATCGCGAAGCGCACGAAGCTCGGGCGGCGCAGCGCACGCGCCAACATCGACGATCTGGTCGACCCCGGCAGCTTCGTCGAATACGGACCTCTCGTCCTGGCCGCGCAGCGTAGCCGCCGCTCCGAGCAGGACCTGATCGAGAACACCCCCGCCGACGGGCTCGTCGCCGGGCTCGCCACCGTCAACGGTGACGTGTTCGGTTCGCGCGACGCCCAGGCGGTCGTGCTGTCGTACGACTACACGGTGCTCGCCGGGACCCAGGGCATGCGTAACCACGCGAAGACCGACCGGGTGATCGAACTGGCCGGCCGCAAGCAGGTCCCGGTCGTCCTGTTCGCCGAGGGTGGCGGCGGACGGCCCGGCGACACCGACGCCGGCCCGGCAGCAGGATTGGACCTGAACACCTTCCGGTCGCTGGCGGCGTTGAACGGGAAGGTTCCGCTGGTGTCGGTGGTCTCCGGCCGCTGCTTCGCGGGCAACGCCGCCCTCGCCGGAGTCTGCGACGTCCTCATCGCCACCCCCGACGCGAACATCGGCATGGGTGGCCCGGCGATGGTGGAGGGCGGTGGACTGGGTGTGTACCGGCCGGAGGACATCGGGCCCGTCGACGTGCAGCGGCGCAACGGCGTCATCGATCTGCTCGCCCGGGACGAGGTGCACGCCGTCGAACTGGCCAAGAAGTACCTGTCGTACTTCCAGGGCGCGCTCCCCGAGTGGGAAGCCCCCGACGAGCGGCTCGCGCGCCACGTCGTCCCGGAGAACCGGTTGCGCGCCTATGACGTTCGTAGTGCCGTGGAATCCATCGCCGATGTGGGCTCGGTCCTCGAACTACGCCGCGACCACGGCGTCGGCATCGTCACCGCGCTGATCCGGGTGGAGGGTGCGCCGTACGGGCTGGTCGCGAACAGCAGCCACCACCTCGGCGGCGCGATCGACGCGGTCGCGGCGGACAAGATGGCCCACTTCCTGGAGCTGTGCGAATCGTTCGGCTTGCCCGTCGTCTCACTGTGTGACACACCGGGATTCATGGTCGGACCCGATTCGGAGAAGGAGGCCACGGTTCGCCGCTTCGGCAATCTGTTTGTCGCGGGCGCGCGGATGACCGTGCCGTACGGAACGATCATCCTGCGCAAGGGGTACGGCCTCGGCGCGATGGCCATGGCGGGCGGCTCCTTCCACGCGTCCGAGTTCACGGTCGCGT
This sequence comes from Rhodococcus sp. A14, assembly GCF_011603105.1. Lineage (NCBI taxonomy): Bacteria > Bacillati > Actinomycetota > Actinomycetes > Mycobacteriales > Nocardiaceae > Rhodococcus > Rhodococcus sp. A14. The sequence goes on from NZ_JAAOQS010000004.1 coordinate 115,989, forward strand.
GGCCGACCGGCGAGATCGGGGCCATGGGACTGGAAGGCGCGGTGCGGCTCGGATTCCGGAAGGAACTCGAGGCCATCGACGACCCCGCCGAGCGCGACACCGCGTTCGCGCAACTCGTCGACGCCGCCTACCAGCACGGGAAGGCACTCAACGCGGCGACGATCTTCGAACTCGACGACGTGATCGATCCGGCCGACTCCCGTGCCTGGATCGTGCGCCTCCGGCGCCCGTGAGTACTTGTTAACCGCGGGACGTTAATAAGCACTCACGGGGGCGACGCCCACCACGGCCCGGCCCGAGTAGGTGCCGGCCCGCACCTGGTCGATCACCGAGACGACGTCCGCGATCGGAACGTCGTGGGTGATCGACTCGAGCCGGGACGGCGCGAGGTCGGACGCGAGACGGCCCCACAGCCGGCGCCGCTGCTCGATCGGGTACTGCACCGAGTCGATGCCGAGCAGGCTGACACCGCGCAGGATGAACGGCAGGACCGTGGTCTCCAACTTCGGTCCGCCGGTCAGCCCACTCGCCGCGACCGCACCGCCGTACTCGATGGTGCTGAGCACGTGCGCGAGGGTGGCGCCGCCGACGCAGTCGACCGCCGCAGCCCACTGCGCCTTGCCGAGCGGACGCGGTTTCGTGTCGGGCTCCGGGAGGCGGCCGATCACCGTGCTCGCGCCCAGTTCGGTGAGCAGTTCCGCCTTCTCCGGCTTTCCGCTCGACGCGACCACCTCGAAACCCGCCGCCGACAGCAGGTCGACGGCGACGGTGCCGACGCCGCCACTCGCACCGGTCACGAGCACCGGACCGTTGCCCGGCTCGACCCCACGGGACAGCAGCGCCTCCACGCTCATCGCGGCCGTGAAACCGGCGGTACCGATCGCGGCAGCGGTGCGGGTGGACATGCCGTCGAGTTTCACCACCCAGTCGGCCGGGACGCGGGCGAACTGCGCGTACCCACCGTGACGGGCGGTGCCGATGTCGTAACCGTGCGCGATGACCGTGTCACCGACGGAGAACTCCGGGGACTGCGACTCGACGACGGTGCCCGCCACGTCGATACCGGGCACGATGGGGTACTCGCGGACCACTCCACCCTTCGGTGTGAGCGCCAGTGCGTCCTTGAAGTTCACGCTGGAGTACTCGACCTGGATCGTGACCTCGCCCTGCGGCAGGAACGACTCGGCGACCGTCTCCTGGGAGAGGCCGATGGCGCCCTCGTTCTCGCGAGCGATCCAGGCGGTGAATTCCTTCATCAGCTTGCTCTCCTGACCTCGGGGGTGCGTCGAGACCATCATGCGACAGCCGTGCCCCGCAGACGAGGCCGGGGCGACGTTCCCCGGATCAGAACCGCAGGAGCACCTTGCTCGACGAGGACGCAGCCCTGGCCGACGCGAACGCGGTGAGCGCATCGGCGACGTCGTACTCGGCCGTGACGATCGGATCCACCACCAGCGAGCCCTCGGCGAGGGCGGCCACCACCTCGTCGATCTCGTCGTTGAACCGGAACGAGCCGACCAGATCCAGTTCCCGGGTGATCGCGATCGACATGGGTACCGGCTGATCCCCCGAGGGAAGCAGACCGACCATCACGACCCGGCCGCCGCGGGCCGTGCCGTGGATTGCCGATGCCAGACCGCGATGGTTGCCGGAGCATTCGATGGTGACGTCCGCTTCCACCGCCGCGACTGCGTCGGCATCGGTGGCGGTGAGTGTCGCGTCCGCACCCACGGCGCGCGCGATCCTCAGCGGGTACTCGTGCATGTCCACCGCCGTGATCTTCCCGGCGCCCGCTCGCTTCAGCACCGCCACGACGAGCGCGCCGATGGGTCCGGCACCGATGACGAGGACCGACCGGTCCTTCACCTCCCCTGCCCGCGCGACCGCGTGCCACGCCACGCTCGCCGGCTCGGCCAGTGACGCCAGACGAAGATCGAGGCCGTCGGGAAGAACCCGGAGCATGCGGGTCGGGACGGCGACGTGGCTGACGAACAACCCGTCCGCGTGCGGGAAGTGCGCCGCACTACCCAGGTACGTGCATCCGGGGGAAATATTGGGGCGATCGGCTGGATACTTCGCGCTGTCGCCGCCGGGGGTCGCGGGATGGATGGTGACGGGGGTGCCGGCGCCGGGACCGCTTCCGTCCGTCGCGCCGATCAGGACGGTGCCCGACGCCTCGTGTCCGAGCCGCATCGGTGCGCGAAGGATCGACTCGCCGGCGGCGCCGTGCTGCCAGTAGTGCAGATCGGATCCGCAGATCCCGCCGTAGGCGATGCGGATCACCGCTTCGTCCGGCTTCGGTGCGGCGATCGGCACCTCCTCCACGCGCAGGTCCTGCGCGCCGTGGGCGACGACCGCCTGCGCGTGCGTCGGAATCTCGGTGGCGTGTGAAGCGGTGGTCGGGCTGGTGTTCATGCGTGGAGTCCAGTTCTGTCGGAGATCGGAGCTGGTCATCTGGTGACGGGTTCCGTTGTGGTGAGAAGGCCGAGTTCGTCCCGGCGTGGCATGCCCTCCCAGTCGCCGGACACGGTGCACGCGAACGCCCCGACCGTCACAGCGGTTCGCAGGCGGTCGGCGGGTGCCTCACCGGCCAGTCGTTCCGCGAGGTAGCCGGCGACGAAACCGTCTCCGGCCCCGACGGAGTCGACCACGCTCACCGGCACCGCGGGCAGGGAGTACGTCTCTCCGTCGACCATCGCGAGGCATCCCTGGTCGCCCAGTTTCAGGATGCTCTCGCGTGGTCCGAGGTCGCGGATGCGGGCGACGAGTTCGGCGGGAGTGCCGTCGCCCACCGCGATGGCGGCCTCGTCCTCACCTGCGAAGACGATGTCCGACAATCCGATCAGCTCACGGAAGACGGGGCCCGCGTCGTCCGGCGACCACAGCGCGCGGCGATAGTTGAGATCGAATGACACCGGAATGCCCAGTGCGCGTGCCCGTTCGACGCAGTGCAGGGTGGTCTTCCTGGCGGTGTCGGACAGGGCGGGGGTGATGCCGGTGACGTGCAGCAGGGACGCCGACTCGAGGCGGTCGTCCGCGATGTCCGACATCGTGAGCCGTGACCCCGCGCTGCCGGTCCGGTAGTACCAGACGCGGGTGGCGGTGGCGGTTCGCCGCTCCTTCACCATCAGTCCGGTCGGAGCGTCCGGATCGCGGATGACGTCGGCGGTGATTCCCTCGGCCCGGAGTTCCCGTTCGATCAGGTCGCCCAGGCTGTCCTGGCCGACGCGCCCGATCCAGGTGACGTCGACGCCGAGTCGCCGCAAGGCGATCGCGAAGTTCGATTCGGCGCCGCCGATTCCCAGATGCAGTGTCGATGTGTGGGCGAGGGCACCGGTGTCCACCGCCCTGGTGAGGGCCATCGTCTCGCCGAACGTCAGCACCGTCATCACGCGACCTCCAGTTCGGCGACGACGTCGGTGAGGCGCCGGCATCGTTCGGCCAGCTGCCCGAGGTCGCCTCCGCGGAGTGCGTCCCCGATCAACGTTCCGCCGAGGCTGACCGCCGCCGCTCCGGCCGCGAACCACGCGGGGACGTCGTCGATGCCCACCCCACCCGAGGGGACGACCTGGATGTCGGGGAAGGGCCCGCGCAGGTGCCCGATGTACTCCGGCCCGACCACCGACGCCGGGAACACCTTCACGGCAGTGGCACCCGCGTTCCATCCGTTCCACAGCTCGGTCGGGGTGAATCCGCCCGGGTAGATCGGAACTCCGGCACGCACGGCCGTGGCGATGACGTCGAGGTTGGTCGTCGGCGTCACGAGGAAGTCGGCTCCCACGTCGAGGGCGGCGCGGGCCTGCTCGACGGTGGTGACCGTCCCGACCCCGATCTCGACGCCGTCGGGTGCGGCGCGCCGGATGCTGCTCAGGGACTCGAGGGTTCCCGGCGTGCTCATCGTCAGCTCGACGGCGCGCACGCCGTTCTCGGCGAGGACGTTCACCACCGGGGCGTACCGGTTGGCGTCCGCGGCACGCAGCACCGCGATGACGGAAGACGTCATGCCGCCGTCACCTCACGGTCGGTGGCGTTGGCGGCCAGCGTGAGGTCGCGGTCGCGGGTTTCCGGTGCCATCGCCGAGGCGATCAGAACGGTCACGGCCATCAGGATCATGTAGACGGCCACGGGGATCCACGAGCCGGAGAACGCCGTGACGAGCGCCGCACAGATCAGCGGTGCGACACCGCCGCCGAAGATCGAGGCGAATTCGCGGCCGAGTGTGACGCCGGCGTAGCGGTAGCGGGAGCCGAAGATCTCCGGGAAGTAGCTCATGGTGACGCCGACGGCGCCCTGGCAGGCCAGGATGAAGCCGACGATCATCGCCATCGTGATCAGCAGATGCGAGCCGGTGTTCAGGGCCAGGAAGGTCGGCACCGGCAGGATGATCAGGGCGATCACGATCGAGATGTACACCGGCTTGCGGCCCACCCGATCGGACAGGCGGCCGAACCCGTAGGCCGCGATGCCGCCGCAGATGGCCCCGACCAGCAGCACCTTGGGAATGAACGTGGGGTCGACGTGCACGTCGTTCTTGAGGTACGAGGCCATGAACACCTGGTACGTGTACGACTGCGCGCTGATGCCGATGGTCATGAACATGACGATGAACAGCGGCTTCTTGCCGTTCGCGAAGATCTCCTTCACCGGCGTCTTCGGAACCTGGTGCTGCTCCTTGAGTTCCTGGAACACCGGGCTCTCGTTGAGCTTGCGACGAATGACGAACGCGGCGACCGTGACGAACAGACTGCTGACGAACACGAGACGCCAGCCCCAGGACATGAGCTGCTCTTCGGGCAGGAGCTGCGCGGCGATCCACGCGACTGCGCCGAGCGCCGTGCCCAGTGCGGCTCCCGTCATCACCAGGGCGGCGAGCCTACCTCGCCTGCCTATCTGCGCCGTCTCCGTCAGAAGGGTTGCACCGCCGGACTGTTCGGCTCCCGCTCCGAACCCCTGGAAGAATCGGCATGCGACGAGGAGAGCAGGTGCGAGCAGCCCGACCTGACTGTAGGTGGGCAGCAGGCCGATACCCAGTGTCGCGCCGCCCATCAGCATCAGCGTCGCGACGAGCACCCACTTGCGGCCGAGACGCTCTCCGTACCGCGAGAAGAACAGGCCGCCGAGCGGCCGGGCGAGAAACCCGACGGCGTAGGCGCTGAAGCTCGCGAGGATGCCCGCCGCCGGCGAGATGTTCGGGAAGAACAGGGTGTTGAATATCAGCGCCGAAGCGGTGCCGTAGATGACGAAGTCGTACTGCTCGAGCGTGGTGCCGATGAGCCCCGCCCACGCCGCCCGGCGGACCGCGGACGGGTCTGCCTGGGGTGTACCGCCACCGCGGCCGGGAGTTTTCGGGTTCACCGTGGGGTCGAGTGTAGTGTCCATGGATTCCTCCATTGGTGGTCCCGGAATAGTCCGGGCAAGGGGTGAGGGAGTCAGATGGTCGCGCTGGACCGCAGCGACGTGATCGTGCCGAGGTCCGGGACCGGGTCGGATGCTTCGCCGGCGGCGACTGCCGGCCCGTGACGGACGATGATGTCGACGAAGTCGGCGATCCGCGAGACGAAGTCGGTGTGCGAAGCGAGAGTGCTGGGAAACAGACCTCCGTCGACGAAGACGGAGCGAACGAATTCGGTAGTGGACGCGGCGTTGTCGGCCATTCCTGCCAGGCGCGGTCGAGCGGGGTCGGTCATGGATCGTGCGTGGGGGCCGGGATCGAACCCGGGCGGCGGGGCGATGCAGCAGAGGTATGCCGCCACCGTCAGAGAAAGGTACTGCGGGACGGTACCGCGGCCGAGGTGTTCGAGCGCGGGAATCGGGATGCGCTGCGCCAGTTTGACCGATCCGTCGGATCCGACCTGCGAGGTGCGATGTCCCAGAGCGGTATTGGACCAACGCGAGAACAGCTGCCGGATGTAGTCGTCCGTGTCCACCGATGCGGGAACGGTGACCGTCGGCAGGTACTCGTCGCAGAGGATCCGCCGCGCTGCGTCCTCGACGAACGGCTGCGCCACGGACTCGGGGATGGTGGTGCGCCCGTCGAGTGCGCCGAGGTAGGCGATGAGCGAATGCGTCCCGTTGAGCAGTCGGACCTTCATCAGCTCGTACGGCTCGACGTCGTCGGTGAACAGCGCGCCACCGTGCTCCCAGGCGGGACGCCCGGCGGCGAACCGCTCCTCCATGACCCACATCGTGAACGGCTCCGCGGGGACGGCGATCGTGTCGCGCACGCCGAGGTGTGCCAGTGCCGCCTCGTTGTAGCGGTCCGAACCGGACGGCACGATCCGGTCCACCATCGAGTTGGGGAACGTCACGGACGAGTTCATCCAGGACAGCAGGTCGTCGCGGAGAGGCGGCGCGAAGGTGCCGACGAACTCGCGTACGAGCCTTTCGGTCTGGCGCCCGTTGGACAGCAGGTTGTCGCAGCTGAGGATCGTGACCGGGGCGGCGTGCGTGCTCGCCCGCAGGGCCAGTCCGCGGGCGATCTGCCCGATCGTGGTGCGGGGCGTCCGCATTTGGGCGAGGTCGCGGCGAACGACATCGGAGTCGAGGTCGAGGGAACCGGTCTCGGGTGAGACCGTGTACCCGTGTTCGGTCACCGTGATCGTGACGATCTTCGTCGCCGGGTCCGCGATCGCACGGACGACCGACTCCGGGTCCTGCTCGGCCACCAGCGTTCCGGTGTGTGAACCCGGGACGCTCACACGAGAACCGTCCGGCGAGATCTCGACGACGCTGTACAGGAGGTCCTGCGCGTTCATCGCATCGGCGACGGTGCTCGAGCGGCTCGCCACACCGAGAATGCCCCACGGTCCGGGTTCGCGTTCCATCGCGAGCGCGGTGTACACCGCCTGGTGTGCGCGGTGGAAGTTGCCGAGGCCCAGGTGCACGATCCCGGCGCCTTCCGGTACCCGCCGGTGGATCAGTGCCGCAGCGGGAACGTTTCGGCGCGAGAGTGTCGGTTCGGACATGCTCGTCACCAATCCGTCATGGAGCCGTCGCGGCGCCGGGCGACCGGGAGGTAGGCCTGCTCGTACGGATATTGCTCCGCGAGTTCCTCGTTCATGCTCACTCCGATGCCCGGAACGTCGCCGGGGGTGAGGTGCCCGTCCGAGAACGACCACTCGTGGGGGAAGACCTCGCTGACGAGCGGGTCGTAGCCCATGTACTCCTGGATTCCGAAGTTCGGCGTCGCAAGCCCGAGGTGCAGGCTCGCGCCCAGGGAGATCGGCGAGACGTCCGACGGGCCGTGCGGTCCGCCGCGAATCTGGTACACCTCGGCGAGCGCGAAGATCTTGCGGACGTGGCTGATTCCGCCCGCGTGGACGATGGCCACCCGGATGAAGTCGATCAGCTGTTCGGTGATCAGGTGCTGGCAGTCCCAGATCGTGTTGAAGACCTCCCCGATCGCCAGGGGTGTGGTGGTGTGGTTGCGCACCAGACGCAGCGCGTCCTGATTCTCGGCGGGCGTGACGTCCTCGAGCCAGAACAGGTCCACATGTTCGACCGACTTCCCCAGCCGTGCGGCCTGCTGCGGGGTGAGCCGATGGTGGGCGTCGTGCAGCAATTTGAGGTCGGGGCCGACGTGTTCACGGACCGCTTCGAGGATCCGGGGTGCATGGTTGAGGTAGGCATCGGTGTCCCATACTTCCTCGACCGGGAGTGCGCCGCGGCTTGCGGGCTCGTATCCGGCGGCGCCCTGGTGCACGCCGTACACCGAATCCAGGCCGGGAACCCCGGACTGCACTCGAATCGCCTGGAAGCCCTTCGCGCGCTTGGCGTCGACGGAGTCGAGTAGCGCGGGCGCGTCCCACCCGGTCGCGTGGGTGTAGGAGAGCACCCGGTCGCGGACGGCGCCGCCGAGCAGCTGGTAGACGGGCTGGCCGAGGGTCTTGCCCTTGATGTCCCAGAGTGCGACGTCCACGGCTCCGATCGCGGCCATCGTGACGGGCCCGCGCCGCCAGTACACGCCGCGGTAGAGGTACTGCCAGGTGTCCTCGATCCGCGCCGGGTCGCGCCCGATCAGCAAGGGCGCGACATGGTCCCGGAGATACGACGCGACGGACAGTTCACGGCCGTTGAGCGTGGCGTCACCGTAGCCGACGACGCCGTCGGCCGTGGTGATCTTGACGGTGACGAAGTTGCGGGTGGGGCTGCAGATCAGCACGTCCGCGGAGATGATCTTGTCGGTCATGCTCGTGATCCTTTCGAGCCGACGGCGGGGGCGACGACGTTGCGCAGTTGCTCACCGCGCGTGAGTCGAGTGATGTTGTCGGCGATGTCGTCGACGCGTCCGACGAAAGTCTGTTGTGAGACTCCCGAAGAATGCGGTGTCATCAGGATGTTGGGGAGTTCGGAGAACGGCAGAGCGCTGGGCGTCCCTCGACCGTCGGGTCCGGGATAGTCGTACCAGACGTCGATGGCCGCGGCCGCGATGGTCGACGAGGACAGTGCGTCGAACAGTGCCTGCTCCTGGACGAGAGGTCCGCGGCCCACATTCACCAGCACACCGTCGCTACCGAGTGCGCGCAATTCGTCGGCGCCGATCATGCCCCGCGTACGGTCGTCGAGCGGTGCGGACACCACGACGACATCGGATTCGACGAGGAGACGCCCGAGTTGGGACACGTCGGCCGCCCAGTCCAGTCCCGCACTCGGCGCGTCGACGTTGCCACGACCGGTCACGGCCGCTCCTGTCGCGCCGAATGCTCGGAACAGATTCCACGTGGCGTGGCCGATGTGGCCGAACCCCACGAAGCCCACTCGCGCGCCCTGCAGCGAATTCGACTGCGTAAGACGGTCGTCGTAGACCGAGGTGGCCCAGACGCCCTGCCGGAGTGCCTTGTCCTGCGCGACGAAGCCGCGTCGAAGCATCACCGCGGCCGCCACGACGTATTCCGCGATCGACTTCTCGTGATGGAAGGTGTTCGCCACCAGCACGTCCTGCGCCAGGGCATCGAAGGTGATGTTGTCCGTGCCGGCACCGGCGACGTGGACGAGGCGCAGCCTCTCGGCAGCCGACGCCATGGACGGTGTGAACTTTCCCCCGACATAGACGTCGGCGTCGCGCAGATCCTCGATCAGGGCGGCCTCGTCGAAGCCGCCGTGCCAGGACAGCCGCGATTCGGACGGAACTGCGGCCTCGAGCCGGGATCGGTGCGGAATCAGGTTGCTGTCGGCAACAACGATTTTCATCTAGCGGCTCTCTTTTCCGGGGCGAAACACCCGATCGTGCGCCGGTCCGGCCGAAGCCCGGACGACCAGTTGAGTGGGGAGGTGGATTTCTCGGATATCGGAGTCCGGCTCGTTCGCGCGCTGGAACACCAGGTCCAGACTCAGCACTCCGGCTCGTGCCATCGGCACATTGATGCTCGTGAGCGCGGGGCTGGCGAGTTCGGCCAGCGGCGAGTCGTCGATGCCGACGACGCTCAGGTCCGCCGGCACCGAGAAGCCCATTGCGCGGACGCCGTTCATCACTCCGATGGCCATCGGATCGTTGTGTGTGATCACGGCGCTCGCGCCCGTCGCGATCACGCTCGCCGCGGCGGCATGACCGCCCGCGAGGGTTTCCTGCTGCCAGCCGAGTAGACTCAGCTGCACATCCCTGGCCTTGCAGAATTCCTCGACCGCGGCGACACGACGCTGGTTCGACCAGGACTGCGGCGAGCCCTGGACGTAGGCGAGGTGCTCGTGCCCGAGGGCGACGAGGTAGTCGATGGCCTGGCGAATTCCGTCTTCGGAATCCGCCACGATGCAATCGCATTCGGGTGACGAGCGGTTGACGAGCACCAGGGGGGTGTCGCCGGCGAGCTGCACGATGTCCGATGCGGGCAGCCGCGGAGCGCAGACCACGAGTGCGTCGACGCGACCCTGCAACTCGCCGAGAACCTCACGCTCACGGTCGGCGCTGCCGTCGGTGTCGGTGAGGAGCACCGTCTGGCGCCGGTGCCACCCCTGAGCCTGCGCCGCCTTCACGAAGCTCGCGAACACCGTGTGTCCGATGTCGGGCACCACGACCGCGACGGTGGTGGCGGTGGGGCGCACGACGTCGGTGCGGGTCGGTGACGCCGCCCGGTAGCCGATCTCGTCGGCGACCGCGATGATCCGCGCGAGCGTGTCCGGTCCGATCCGGTCCGGGGCACTGAACGCCCGTGACGCGGTGGACAGGGATACCCCTGCGCGTTGTGCGACCTCGGTCAAGGTGGGTGCCACGGTGCTACCGCCTCGCTGTTCGTTGTGACTGCCGACACACACTATCCACCGGCTTGCGCAAGGTTGTCAATAGTTGCGCAAGGCTTGCAGCAAACCTGTGCGGCGTGCGTGTTCACACGTCCAGAAGCGATAACTGCCGATCGGATTCGAACAGCGCGGCCCGGTCGAACGTCGACGTCGAGGCCAGGAGTTCGTCCGCACCGGTACGCGCGGCCAGGGCCTCGAGCGCGAGCCGCACCTGCTCGGCGGTGCCGTGGACCGACGACGCGATCGAGGCGTCGACCTGTTCGCGCAACCGCGGAGTCCACGCCCGACCCCGGATGTCCGCGACCGATTCGAGCGGCGGGAACTCGCCGGTCCGGCTCGACTGCGCCAGCGCCCACGCCTCCGGAAGCAGCAGCTCACGGGATCGATCTGCGTCCTCGGCGATCATGACCTCGAGTGAGACGATCACGTACGGGGACGGATTCCCCGCGGACGGGACGAAGCTGTCGCGGTACCGGTCGAGTTCCGGGACGCGGGCGCCCGGCGCTCCGAGGATCGGCCCACCGACCACCACCGGCAGACCCGCTTTCGCGGCGAAGTCGAGCCCGCGCCGGGTAGCGAGAACGAACATCGGCGGTGGACTCGTCACGTGAGGCCGGGCCGTCACGGCGCCCTTGCCCTCGAGGTAGCTCCGCACCTCGTCGAGGTCGCCGGCGAACGTGTCGGGGGCGTTGCGGTCGCGGCGCAGCGCCTCGCGTACCGGCTTCGTGAATCCCAGCGACCGTCCGACGCCCAGGTCGATCCGGCCCGGGTACATCGCCTCCAGCATCAGGAACTGCTCGGCCACCACGAGAGGCTGATGATTCGGCAGCATCACACCACCCGAGCCCAGCCGGATCCGGGCGGTGCGGGCGCCGAGGGCAGCGAGCAGCACCGGCGGCGACCCACTCGCGATGCCCGGCACGGCGTGATGCTCGGCCACCCAGAACCGATGGAACCCCAGATGCTCGGCATGCACCGCACGCTCGATCGTCCCGGTCAGCGCGGCAGAGTCGGGCGCACCCCGGCGCGTGCGGGACCGGTCCAGAATCGACAGCTTCACCCCCGGGGCAACGGTCCGCCGGCCGACGGTATTTCCTCACCCCGTCCGCACTCGGTGGACGAGTGTGCGCGCTTCGCTGACATACTGACCGCCGCACGATCCACGATCGCTGGGAGGTCAATGGTGAGCAGCACAGGGACTATGTCGTCCTCGCTGGACGTCACGTCGCGGTCCGCAGCGCAGATGCGGGAGTGCGCAGAGTTCTTCAGTGAGCCCGAGCTGGCCCACCTGCCCACGGCCCGCCTCGCGGACGCACTGGAGTCGCTGGCGGAGACGGGCCGCTACGAGCACACCGTGGAGGAACTGGAAGTCGGCTCGCAGCTGGCCTGGCGCAACCACGCCCGGTGCGTCGGTCGCAAGCACTGGCGCACGCTGAAGCTGATCGACGCCCGGCACGTCACCACCGCGGACGAGATTGCGGAGGCGTGCTGGGAGCACCTGCGGGTCGCGACGAACGGCGGCGCGCTGCGCTCGGTCATCACGGTCGGTCCGCTGCCGCTTTCCGACGGTCGCGAGTACAAGATCGTCAGCCCGCAACTGATCCGGTACGCGGGCTACCGCCACGCGGACGGGACGGTGACCGGGGACCCCGCGCAGGTCGGCATCACCGAGGCGGTGACGAAGATGGGGTGGCGGGGCGCAGGCACGCCGTTCGACGTGCTGCCGCTGCTGGTCAGCACCCCCGACGAGACGCTGCGCTGGTACGAGATTCCATCCGAGCTGGTGCTCGAGGTCCAGATCGAGCACCCCGACTACGCCTGGTTCGCCGATCTCGGTCTCAAGTGGCATGCCGTTCCCGCCGTGTCGAACATGAGTTTCTCGGTCGGCGGGCTGACCTACCCGCTCGCCCCGTTCAGCGGGTGGTACGTGAGCACCGAGGTCGGGGCCCGCAACCTCAGCGACCAGGATCGGTACGACATGCTGCCCGCCATCGCCGAACGGCTGTGCCTGGACACGGCGTCGGAGCGGACGCTGTGGCGCGACCGCGCACTGGTCGAACTGAACCGCGCCGTGATCCACAGTTACCGGCAGGCCGGTGTGCACATGGTCGATCATCACACCGTCGCCAAGCAGTTCATCAGCCACGTCGAACGAGAAGAGTCACTCGGCCGGAAGTGCCCCACCGACTGGTCGTGGATCAACCCGCCGATGTCGGCGGCACTCACGCCCACCTTCCACCGGCTCTACGACGCCCCCGACATGGACATCCGCCCTAACTTTCTCCCGGCCGCCACGGCATCAGGATGTCCGATCGGCGGCGGGAGCCTGTAGGACGTCGGCTATCAACTCCCGCAACCAATCGACGCCCGGCGACGGGAGAGCCCGCCGCACGGTAAAGAGCGACACCTCGACGTTCGGTATCTCGACAGGTAGCGCGAACGTGCGGACGGGCGAGGACCGGGTGAACAGTTCCGCGACCCGGCTCGGCACCACGGCGAGGTGCCGGGTCTGCGCCACCAGTTCCGGCAGCACCGCGAAGTGCGGTACCCGCACGGCGATGTCACGGCGACGCCCCATCCTCGCGAGGGCTTGATCAGCGTCCACGTGCCCGGCGGCGGCGTCGACGACGATGTGCCGTTCGGCAAGGAAATCGTCCAGGCCGGGTTCGACTCCGATCCGCGGATGCCCGAGTGCGCACAGTCCGAGATAGCCTTCCCGAAACAGGGGGTCGCGGCGCAGATCCGGCGCGTCGATGCGCGGTGTGCAGATGACGGCGTCAGCACGACCCTGACGCAATTCCTCTGCGGCACTGGCAAAATCGAGCGGCGTTACTTGCACGGCGCAGCCGGGAGCGCGGGTTTCCAGCGCCGCGAGCACTCCGGGGAGCAGTGAAATCTCCCCGAGATCGGTGGCGCAGATCCGAAAGGTTCGGTCCGACGTCTCGGCGTCGAATTGACCGACACCGGAGACGGTCTCGTCGATGACCTCCAGCGCCTGATGCAATTGCGGGTACATACTCGCCGCCAGAACCGTGGGCGCCAAGCCGTCCGGCGACCGGATGAATAGGTCGTCGTTGAACTGCCGCCGCAGTCGGCGGAGCGAATGGCTCACCGACGGCTGCGTGATGAACAGCAGCTCCGCCGTACGGGTGACGCTCCGCGTTTCATACAGCAGCACGAAGGTCCTGATGAGGTTGAGGTCCACGTCGGCCATACCGATAATATAGATCCTGTCTATGTGCTGATCGACAGCATTCATTGGACCTATAGGGCGCGGCTCCCTACCGTGGTTCACGTCACACCGCGAGAACCATGCGAAGAAATGGAGAACACCTGATGGCCGACGTCAGCGAAGCGACCTATGACCTACTGCGGGCGCATGGCCTGACCACGATCTTCGGCAACCCCGGATCGAACGAGCTCCCCTTCCTCGCCGGGATGCCCGACGACTTCCGCTACATCCTGGGTCTGCACGAAGGCGCCGTCCTGGCCATGGCCGACGGGTACGCCCAGGCCCGCGGCGGCGCGGCCTTCGTCAATCTGCACGCCGCCGCGGGCACCGGCAACGCGATGGGCGCGCTCACGAACTCGGTCTACTCCCACAGCCCGCTGATCATCACCGCCGGGCAACAAGTCCGCTCGACCATCGGCCAGGAGGTGATGCTCGCCAACGTGGACGCGCAGTCGCTGCCGAAACCCCTGGTCAAGTGGTCCTGCGAGCCGGCGTGCGCGCAGGACGTGCCGCGGTCGATCAGCCAGGCCATCCACATCGCGAACCTGCCCGCGAAGGGTCCGGTCTATGTGTCGGTGCCGTACGACGACTGGGCGCAGGAAGCACCCGCCGAGACGAAGCACCTCCTCACCCGCGCCACAACCACTGCCGGTTCCCTCAGTGCGGATCAACTCGCCACCCTCGTCGACGCCCTCGACCACGCCGAGAACCCGGTCCTCGTACTCGGACCGGAAGTCGATGCCGAGTACGCCAATGACGACGCGGTCCGTCTCGCGGACGCACTCGGCGCCCCCGTCTGGATCGCGCCGTCCCCGTCACGATGCCCGTTCCCCACCCGCCACCGCAGCTTCCGCGGGGTCCTGCCCGCCGCCGTCCAGGGCATCACCGACGCACTGGTCGGGCACGACCTGATCCTCGTCGCGGGAGCACCCGTGTTCCGGTACCACCAGTTCGTCCCCGGCGAGTACCTGCCCGACGGCGCCCGGCTCATCCACCTCACCAGCGATCCCGGCGAGGCCGCCCGCGCCCCGATGGGTGACGCACTGGTCGGCGGTGTGCGGGATGCGTTGTCCCGCCTCGCCGACAGCGTGACGCCGGGCCGCCGCCCGGTCCTGCCGCCGCTGCCCGACATCCCACAGGCCAGGACGTCGTCCGAGCGCGTGCATCCGGAGGAGCTGTTCGAGCTGTTGCGCGGCACTGCGCCGGACGACGCCGTGTACGTCAAGGAGTCGACGTCCACCACCGGCGCGTTCTGGTCGCAGGTCGACGTCTCCCGCCAAGGCAGCTACTTCTTCCCCGCATCGGGCGGGCTTGGATTCGGACTGCCCGCCGCAGTCGGTGCCCAGCTGGCGAATCCGGACCGTCAGGTGATCGGCCTGATCGGAGACGGCTCGGCCAACTACGGCATCACCGCCCTGTGGACGGCCGCGCAGTACGACATTCCGGTGATCATCGTCATCCTCAAGAACGGGACCTACGGCGCACTGCGCTGGTTCTCGACGGTGCTGGGGTCCGGCGAGACCCCCGGCATGGACGTTCCCGGGATCGACTTCACCGCCATCGCTGCGGGGTACGGCGTGACGGCCACCGCGGTACGGACCGGCGACGACTTCGTCCGCGCCTTCAAGACCGCCCTCGGCAGCGGAAAGCCTGCCGTGATCGAGGTCGAGACCGACCTCACCGAGCCGTGATAGCCCCACTCGTTCCCACGGCAGCAACGCTGCCCCGCATCGGGAGTATGCCCTTGTCTCAGAACCCGCTGTCCCAGAACCCGCTGTCCCAGAACACAGTTACCTCGATCATCTCCAACGCCCGACTGCGGCCGTTCCATTATGGTGTCGTAGCCCTGTGCTCACTGCTGATGATCATCGACGGATACGACATGGTCTCGTACGGCACCGTGATCGTCCATCTGATGGACGAGTGGAACATGGACCCGGTCACCGCCGGCACCCTCGGATCCGCGGCGCTCGTCGGCATGCTGATCGGCGGACTGTTCGTCGCCCCGCTCGCCGATCGGTACGGCCGCCGTCCGCTCATGCTCATCTGCGTGACGGTGGCGAGCGTGGCGTCGTTCAGCTGCGCCTTCGCCGGCGCCCCGGCGCAACTCGGCATTCTCCGCCTCGTCGTCGGTGTGTCGCTCGGCGCGCTCGTACCCAACTTCACGGCACTGATCGCCGAGCTCGCCCCACGCACGTCGAAGGCACTGCTCGTCACGTTCGTGTCGTCGTTCTACTCCGTCGGTGGCATCGCCGCCGCGGTCTTCGCAATCAACGTGGAGCCGCTCTGGACGTGGCGCGGTGTGTTCTACGTCGCCGGTCTGCCGCTCCTGTTGTTACCCGTTCTGCTGAGGTACCTGCCGGAGTCGCCGGAGTTCCTCGCCATCAACGGTCGTCAGGACAAGCTGGAGGCTGTGCTGTCCAAGGTCGACCCGGGTCGCGACCTGAGCGACGTCGTGGCCACGCCACGTCCGGAAGCTCGGAAGGCGCCCGTCGCGCAGCTCTTTACCAACGGAAACGCCCTGAACAGCTTCCTGATTTGGGTCTTCTTCGCGATGTGCATGTTGTTGAGTTACGGGCTCAACACGTGGCTACCGAAACTGATGCAGACCGCCGGCTACGCTTTGAGTTCCGCGCTGTGGACCCTGGTGGTGCTGAATCTCGGGGGCATCGCCGGCGCGATCTTCGGCGGCTGGCTGGCCGACCGCTGGTCCTACCGCAACACCCTGATCACGTATTTCTCCCTGGCATCCCTGTCGCTGGTGGGACTGTCCTTCGACCCGGCCGCCGCACTGCTCAACGTGCTGCTGTTCGTCGCCGGTGCGGCGACCATCGGCGCGCTCGCCATCATCCACGCGTTCGCCGTCGAGTTCTACCCGACCGAGGTACGGTCGACGGGCGTCGGGTGGGCTGCGGGCATGGGACGGATCGGTGCGATCGGTGGCCCCACCCTCGGCGGCGCGCTCCTCGCTCTTCATCTACCGTTCCAGCAGAACTTTCTCGCCGTCGCCGTCCCGGGAGTCGTCGGCGCGGTCGCGGTGGCAATCGTCGCCAAGCGGAAGTTCCGCTCGCCCCGCACCGAATCCGCGGCACCGTCACCCGCACTCGCGTCCTGACCGACCTCACCGAAAGAAGGATCGACCATGAGCCTGCTCGACATCGACTGGGAGAAGAAGGTCTTCACCGGCAGCTGGACCGCCGCCGAAGGCGCGTTCTCCGAGGTCGTGGAGCCCGCGACGGGCAGCACCCTCGGTCACGTCGGCACCGCGACCGCCGCCGACGTCGCCGCGGCCTGCACCAAGGCCGCCGAGGTCCAGCGCCGCTGGGAGAAAATGCCTTTCGAGGATCGGGCCGCGATCCTGCGCCGCGCCGGTCGGCTCTTCGAGGAGCACGCCTCCGAGATCGAGACGTGGATCGTCCGGGAGGCCGGATCGATTCGCGCGAAAGCGAGCCTCGAGACGCACGTCGCAGCGCAGGAATGCTACGAGGCGTCGGCGTTGCCTTCGCATCCCAAGGGTGAGGTGTTCCCGTCCGCCGACGGACGTCTGAGTTTCAGCCGTCGGATCGCGGCGGGTGTCGTCGGCGTGATCGCTCCGTTCAACTTCCCCCTGATCCTCTCGATCCGCGCAGTGGCACCCGCACTGGCACTGGGCAACTCGGTGGTTCTGAAACCCGACACCCGGACCGCGGTGTGCGGCGGTGTGGTGCTGGCGGCCGTGTTCGCGGCCGCCGGGGTACCGGACGGCGTCTTCCAGATGCTGCCCGGCGGCGCCGATGCCGGTGCCGCCCTCGTCACCGACCGGCACACCCGCGTCATCGCGTTCACCGGCTCCACGTCGGCGGGACGGAAGGTCGGCCAGACCGCGGCGGCGCACCTCACGCGGGCACACCTCGAACTCGGCGGCAACAACGCCCTCATCGTCCTTCCCGACGCCGACGTCACCAAGGCTGCGTCGGCCGGAGCCTGGGGCGCATACCTCCACCAGGGCCAGATCTGCATGGCCGCAGGCAGGCACCTGGTCCACGAATCGGTTGCCGACGAATACGTGGCGGTGCTCGCCGAGAAGGCGCGAGCGCTCCCCGTCGGCGACCCGTACACCAGTGAGGTGGCACTCGGCCCCATCATCGACGCGGTGCAGCGCGACAGCATCCACCGACTCGTGACCGAGAGCGTCTCGGCCGGAGTGACCCTCGTCGAGGGCGGCACCCACGACGGGCTGTTCTACCGCCCGACCGTCCTCGACCACGTGCAGCGCGACACCCCCGCGTTCTGCCAGGAAGTGTTCGGCCCCGTCGCTCCCGTGCTGCGCTACTCGACGATCGACGAGGCCGTCGAGATCGCGCGCGACACCGAGTACGGATTGTCGCTGAGCGTCCTCGGCTCGGATGCGATGGCGGCCTGGGAAGTTGCGCGGCAGATTCCCACCGGGCTCGTGCACATCAACGACCAGACCGTCGGCGACCACGCCCACATCCCGTTCGGCGGAATGGGATCCTCCGGAAACGGCGGACGAGTCGGCGGCGCCGCAGCGAACCTCGAGGCGTTCACCGAACTCCAGTGGGCCACCATCCAGGGGCCGATTCAGCAGTACCCGTTCTGATCGGACAGGCTGACACCCTGCCCTACTCAGCCGCGGTAGGGCGGGGCCACGCCCCAACCCCAGTGCGGGACGGGTGCGTGCTCGATCACCTCGGCACCGGGGCTCGAGTTCTGCAGCGCGAGTCTGGTCCCCCACTCGACGTATGCCATGAATGCGGAACGGAATTCGGGATCCGACGGGAGGCCGGCGTCGTCGGCGGCGAGGCTCATCGTCGACGCGAAGCGGTGCCGCTGCTCCGGGCTGATGGCGAGGCCGATGTGGTGGCGCAACATTCGTTCGTAACCGCCCAGCTGTTCGCTGTAGCCCGGCGGGCCGCCGAACACCTCGCACCACCAGAGAGTCACGTTGCGCCGATGCTCCTCGTGCACGCCGCCGGGGAACATCGGCGACAGCAGTTCGTCGCCCTCCACCCGGTCGTAGAAGGCGTCCATCAGCCGCCGGAACGACGGCTCACCGCCCGCCCACTCGTACAGGGACGGTGTTTCCTGATCACTCATGGGAGCTCCCGATCTCCGTCGTCTGTCCATTACAATACACACCAGTATTGGATTGAAAAGAGGATCGAGCATGAGTGTGGCCGGGCGCAGTCGCGACACCGATATCGACACCCGGGTTCTGAAAGTGGCGGGCAGGCAGTTGTCCTGCGCCGGCTACGACGCGATGTCGCTCGCCGCGATCGCCGCGGAGGCAGGCACCACCCGGCAGGCGCTGTACCGGCGGTGGGCGTCGAAGTCGGAGCTCGCCGCGGCAGTCGTGGCGCAGTTGGCCGACGAACAGTCGGGGAGGGCGTCGGCCGATCCGTTCGGGGATCTGGTCCGCGAGCTGACCGACTTCCGGCGCGGGGTGTCGCGGAGCGGCCGGTTGTCGCTCGTCGGCACGATGCTGCAGGACACGATGGACGCCGACGTCCGCGCGCAGTACCGCGCCCGGGTGGTGGCGCCGCGCCGCCGCCGCATCCGCGCCATCCTGGACCGCGCCGCCGAACTGGAGCTGATCGACGCGGACGCCGATCTCGACGTCGCCGTCACCATGACCACCGGCAGTTGGTACGGCCGGGCGCTGGCCGGTGATCGCCCACCCGCCGACTGGCCTGCCCGGACCGCGACACTGATCTGGCGGGCCGTCGGCGGGGTGCCGCCGACCTGACGCGGCTGCTACGCCGTCGACGCGCTCGTCGACCGCCGGTCTCCCATGTTCCGTGACATCAGGACGCCGATGAGGAGGAGAACGCCCGCGACGGCGATGAACCAGCCCGTGCGGTGCAGTCCGTCGTCGCCGATGACGTGACCGGCGGTGGTCTGCAGCACGACGGCCGACAGGTTCGCTCCGATGTACTGCACGGTGCGGTACATCCCGATCGCCGTGCCGACTTCCTCGACGGACGTGACCGAGCTGATCAGATTCTGATTACCGATATTGTTGAATCCATTGGGAATCCCCAGCACCGCGGCCACCAGGAGTAGCACGACGATCGGGGCCGTACTGCTCTCCACCGACGCCAGGAGCAGTCCTCCCACCAGGAGCGCACACGTTCCGACCGTGAGCGTTCGGCGCACCCCGTGTCGCCGATACGTACGTGACGCGAACAGCGTGGAGCCGATGCCGACGACGGCGACGGGCAGCATCGTCAGACCGGCTTCGGTGGCGCTCATTCCGCGGGAATACTGCAGCCACTGCGGGATTCCGAAGAAGATGCAGTAGAACGCCGTGTACGTGAGGAGGGTGCGGGAGAGTGTGGCGCTGAGCGCACGGTTCCGGGCCAGGGCCCGAACGTCGATGAACGGTTCGTCCGCACGACGTTCCCAGTGGACGAACAGGGCGAACACCAGCGCCCACACCGGGATCAGCCACCAGACGGGATCGGTGGTGAGCGACAGCAGGAACAGCATCGTCGACGAGACGAGCCCGAGGAACAGCAGGACCCCGGCCACGTCGAGCGCGTGCAGCAGTTGCCGACCGCTGACCGAGATGCCGCCGACGAAGCCGACCTTCGCGAATTTCGTGACCGCCACCGCGCTGAACGCGACGATCGGCAGGTTGATCCACATGATCGACTGCCAGCCGAACGCCCCGACGAGCAGTCCGCCGAGCGTCGGGCCCAGTGCCACGACAGCCTGGCTGCAGATCGCGAGGGTCGTGATCGCGGTGCGCGGCTGCGCGCCGTGTCGGTCCGCGTACCCGCGAATCATCGTCATCGCATTGGGATACTGTGTGGCGGTTCCGATTCCGACGAGGATGCGGGAGAAAATGAGCCAGCCGACGCTGGGGGCGAGCAGACCGGCGATCGAGCCCAGCGCCACCAGGGCGAGGCCCCCGAGGTAGACCTTCCGGGCTCCGAGCAGCGCGCCGAGCTTGCCTGCCATCGGAGCGGTGACGGCCGTGGCGATGTAGAGCCCCGAGATCACCCATGCGATCCCGGACGAGGAGCCGAACTGGGCGGCGATGCCGACGATCGCCACCGCGATCATCGACGAGTTCAGCGGTTGAAGGATGCTCCCGGTGGCGACGGAGCCGCTGACCCGGAACGGTACGGACGGGGACTTCTGCGCGAGGCCGGTATCGGCGACGGTCGCGCTCACGAGTTCATCAGTGACTCCTGCGGCGCCGGCTCGGGAGTTCCGGCGAGCCGACGAAGTAGCCGTCCGGCGATGAAGAGGAGGTCACGTTCGGCGTCGGTGCATTCGGCGGCCAGCGCGGCCGTCAGCCACTCGCTACGCCGCGACCGGTCGTCGACGAGCGTCTGCAATCCCAGCGCGGTGACCGCGACGATGCTCGCGCGCGCATCGTGGGGGTCCACGGTCCGGGAGACCATTCCGGACTCCTCGAGGATCGAGACGGTCCGCGCGATGGACTGCGGCGCGACCTGCTCGAGATCGGCGAGAGCGCGTGCGCTCATCGGACCTTCCCGGTCGAGGTGCGCGAGGGCTTGGAGTTGCGAGGGGGTGAGCAGGTGCCCGGAGCGCTGGGTTCGGATACGTCGGTTGAACAGAACGACGTCCTCGCGGAACTGATCGACCATCTGGTCCATGGCGGCCTCCCTCTCACAGTCAGATTCATTAGCCAGTCTAGCTGTTCTATTTACAGCCTTCAATAGATCGATTAACGCTGTAAACAGACGATTCAGTCACAATTTTTCATCAGCACTGCTGTCTAATGCCTTGAGGGGAGACCCCGCGACCTCGAATTTCTGCAGGTGGGGCGGGCGCAGCGAGCGTCTCACAGGAAAGTCCGAGGCGATCGCTGGCAGTATGAGGACGGCGAGCGCTGATCCAGATCCGAAAGAAGGTGGTCGTGACTCTTCGCACACGGACAGCCGGCATTGTCGCGGTGGTGGCCCTGACGTTCCTGGCCACGGCGTGCACCATCGGAGACACCGGCACGTCGGAACCCCCGACAACGTCACAGTCCGCGCCCGCCTCGATTGTCGTCCCCGCTGCCGACGGGGCGCCGATCAATCCGACCACCCCGATCGTGGTCACCGCGACAGGCGGCAAGCTGACCGCCGTGACCGTCACGAATCGCGCGGAGCAGAACACCCCGGTCGCCGGAAATCTCACGCCCGACGGCACGAACTGGACGAGCAGCCAACCACTCGGCTACGGCTCCACGTACACAGTCGTCGCGGACGCGGTCAACCCCGACGGCGCCCCGATCGAACAGACCTTCACCGTCACGACGTTGACGCCCGGCACCACCGCGTACGCGAACGTCGTCCCGGCACCCGAGGTCGTCGCCGACACCGGCATCGGCGTCGGCCAGCCGATGGTCTTCCAGTTCACCGCACCGGTCGTGAACAAGGCCGAGGTGCAGCAGCGACTGCACGTGACGACGACACCGCCGCAACCCGGCGCCTGGTATTGGACCGACGACCAGAACGCGCACTATCGAGCGGCGGGATACTGGGCGCCCGGCACCAAGATCCACATCGAGGCCGACGTGTACGGCGTCGATCTGGGCGACGGGGCCTTCGGCGCCGAGAACAACTCCGCCGACTACACCGTGCACGACTCGTGGGTGGCCAAGGCGGACGGCGCGAGCAAAATGCTCACCGTCTTCCACAACGGCGTCCAGGAGAACGCGATGCCGATGAGTCTCGGCACCCCCGACCACCCCTCGCACGAGGGTCCGCACGTGATCTCCGACAAGCAGCAGAGCATCATCATGGACTCCTGCACGTACGGGGTGTGCGCCGGCGATCCCGACTACTACCGCGAAAAGGTCGATCTCAACCTGCGGATCTCCAACGACGGCGAGTTCGTCCATTCGGCGCCGTGGTCGGTGGGTGATCAGGGCAGCAGCAACGTCTCCCACGGCTGCGTCAACCTGGCACCCGCCAACGCCCAGTGGATGTTCGACCATTTCGGTATCGGCGACGTCGTCGAGATCACCAACTCGGGCGGGCCGCTCCTGCCCGTGTGGGACACGTACGGTGACTGGGAGGTCCCGTGGGATCAGTGGCAGGCAGGTAACGCAACGGGATAGGAGGTGCTCGTGAGTTCACCATCCGCGGAATGTGTCGCACAGTTGAAGGCGGTTCTCCCGCACCGGGTTCATCTGCCGGACACCGACGACTACCGCACCGCGCTGGGCAGAGTGTTCTTTCCCGATGCCGCGAGACGCCGTCCGTCCTGCGTCGTCGAACCGGCGTCCGTGGAGGAGGTCTCCACCGTCATGAGGGTCGCGCACCGGACGGGCGGCACCGTCACCGTCCGCGGCGGCGGGCTGAGTTCCAACTGCGTCGCCGACGATGCCGTCATGCTCGACCTGTCGGCGCACCTGAACACGGCCCGACCCGAGGACGACCGGGTGGTCGTCGCCGGCGGCGCCACCGTGGGAACCATGCTGGACGCCCTCGCACCCACCGGCCGGGTGGTGCCGGTGGGGATCGTGGGCCACGCCGGATTCGGACTCGTCACCCGCGGCGGCGTCGGATACCTCACGCGCAGTCTGGGATTGACGATCGATCAGCTCGTCGAGGCCGAACTGGTGCTTCCGTCCGGTGAGGTCGTCCACCTGTCCGATGCCAGCACCGGCGACGAGGCGGACCTGTGGTGGGCGGTCCGGGGTTGTGCACCGTGCTTCGGCGTCGTGACGTCGGCAGTGCTGCGCACACACCCGGTGGGTCCGGTGTGGGTCGACCGGATGGTGCTCGGACTCGAAGCGCTCGCCACCTACTTCCTTGTCGCACCGACGCTTCCGCGGGACACGACGATGGGCGCGGTACTCGGTTACAGCGCACTGTCTCCCGACGAGCCCGTCCTCTTCGTGTACACCGCGTGCGCGAGCGGGGACGAGTCCGGCATCGACCGCGCCCGATCCGCCGCCACCACGGTCGCCGACGTGTCGGGCAAGGTGCTGTACCGATCCGAGATGTCCGGTACGTACCTCACCGGGTTACCCGAATTCGCGCCACCCGGCCCCGACGGCGAAGAACCGGAACCGATCCGGCTGCCCGAACCGGGCGAGCGCCGTGGGTCGTTCTTCGGGAAGGCCGTCTTCACCGGACCGACCCTCGACTCCGAACTCGCGGAGGCTCTGGCCACCCAGATCCGTGGGGCGCCGACACGGGAATGTCGTATCGACTTCCAGCACACCGGCGGTGCCCTCGCCGACGTCGGTGACGGCGACACCGCGTTCTGGGGCCGAAGCGGCGAGTGGAACATCCCGCTCAACGCCGTCTGGTCCGACCCCTACGACGGAGCCGCCTGCCTGTCGTGGGCGGGCGGCACCCTCGACGCGCTCGCACCCCACACGATCGGCGTCTACAGCGTCGAGGTCCGGCCCGGCTTCCCCGAGACCGGCGCCGAGATCGACGCAGCCTACGGTGGAAACCTTCGCCGACTGCGCCAACTGCGGCAGAGGCACGATCCGATGGGGGTGCTGACGCACTATCCGCTCTAGGACATGCCCTAGTCGCCGATCCGCTCCCCCGTCTCCGGGTGGAACAGGTGGACCGCTCCGTCCCGCTTGTGCAGGGACACCGTGTCGGCCAGCCGCGCGGGGGTGCGGGTCAGTGACCGGGCGGTGAGTTGCGTTCCGTCACCGGCGATGTGGGTGTGGACGTAAGATTCGCTCCCGAGTTCCTCGACCAGGTCCACGATCACCTCGATGCCACCGTCCCCGGTCGACAACTCCAGCTGCTCGGGGCGCACACCGACCGTGACGGTCTCCAGTCCGGCCGCGTGCAGCGCCGACAGCTGGTCGCGCTCGAGCGCGAGCGTCGAGTTCCCGAGGCGCACGCCGTCACTGACTATGGGCATCGTCATCAGGTTCATCGCGGGCGAACCGATGAATCCGGCGACGAACGCGTTCTTCGGGCGATCGTAGAGTTCGGTCGGCGCCGAGAACTGCTGCAGCTTGCCGTTCTTGAGGACGGCCACCCGGTCACCCATGGTCATCGCCTCGACCTGGTCGTGGGTGACGTACACGGTGGTGGTGCCGAGCCGGCGCTGCAGCGCCGCGATCTGCGTGCGGGTCTGGACGCGCAGCTTGGCGTCGAGGTTCGACAGGGGCTCGTCCATGCAGAACACCTGCGGCTCCCGCACGATCGCTCGACCCATCGCGACGCGCTGGCGCTGACCGCCGGACAGCTTGCCGGGCTTCCGGTCGAGGTAGTCGGTCAGGTCGAGTAGTTTGGCGGCATCGGCCACCTTCTTCTTGCGTTCCTCCACACCGACTCCGCGCATCTTCAGAGCGAAGCCCATGTTCTCGCCCACCGTCTTGTTGGGATAGAGGGCGTAGTTCTGGAACACCATCGCGATGTCACGGTCCTTCGACGGCACCCCCACCATGTCCTTGCCACCGATCTCGATGGTGCCTTCGTCGATGTCCTCGAGGCCGGCGAGCATCCGCAGTGCGGTGCTCTTGCCGGAGCCGGACGGGCCGACGAGGACGATGAACTCGCCGTCTTCGATGTCGAGGTCGAGCGAATCGACCGCCAGCGTGTCGGCGTTCTCGTAGAGGCAGGATGCGCCCTTGTACGCGATGTCAGCCATGATTGCTCCTCAGGTGGGTACGAACGGTGGGGGAAGTGGTTGCCGGGGCGATCATTTGATCGCACCGAAGGACAGGCCGCGGACCAGTTTGTTCTGTGCGACCCAGCCGGCCAGGATGACCGGGAGCGCCGCCAGCGTCGCCGCCGCCGACAGCCGGGCCCAGTACAGGCCCTCACCGGTGATGAACCCGACGAGGAACACCGGAATGGTCTGAGCCTGAACGGCGGTGAGGTTGACCGCGAAGAAGAAT
Source organism: Rhodococcus sp. A14 (assembly GCF_011603105.1). Classification (NCBI taxonomy): domain Bacteria; kingdom Bacillati; phylum Actinomycetota; class Actinomycetes; order Mycobacteriales; family Nocardiaceae; genus Rhodococcus; species Rhodococcus sp. A14. The sequence goes on from NZ_JAAOQS010000004.1 coordinate 141,299, forward strand.
TCGTTCCACGAGAAGATCACGCAGATCAGTGCGGTGGCCGCAATGCCGGGTGACACGAGCGGAAGGATCACCTCACGCACCGACGTCCAGAGGCTTGCACCGTCCATGCTCGCGGCCTCGAGCAGTTCGCCCGGGACCTCGAGGAAGAACGAGCGCATCATCCACACCGCGATGGGGACGTTCATCGCCGTGTACAGGATGACCAGCGCCCAGATGTTGTCGAGCAAGCCGATGTCGTTGACGATCACGTACAGCGGGATGATCGCGGCGACGATCGGGAGCATCTTCGTGCTGATGAAGAAGAACAGGGCGTCCTTCGTCTTGCGGACCGGACGCAGCGACAGCGCGAACGCCGCCGGCACACCGAGCACCAGCACGAGGATCGTCGACATGGCGGTCGCGAACGCCGAATTCAGCAGTGCCGTGCCGATTCCGCTGTCGAGGACCGCCTTGAACTGGTCCAGGGTGGGCGTGAAGAACAGCTTCGGCGGGGTCGTGTAGGCGTCGCCCTCCTGCTTGAACGCGGTGAGCACCATCCACGCCACCGGGAAGAAGAAGCCGAGCGCCACGATCCACGCCACCACGCTCCACGGGCTGAACTTGCGGTGCTTGCGCGCCCGCTTCGTCTCCGGCGCGGTGGGGGTGGACTCCACCGGTGCCGCCGCAGTGTCGGTACTCATCACGCTGCCTCCTCGTTACCGGTAAAGCTCTTGAAGATCAGGCGCAACGCCAGGGTCGCGACGACGATGGTCGCGATCACGACGATCACGCCCATCGCGGCGGCCTGCCCGATGTCGAAACCGAGGAATGCGCGCTGATAGATGTAGAAGGGAAGATTGGCGCTGGCCGTGCCCGGCCCGCCCTGGGTCATCATGTAGATGGCGTCGAACGTGTTGATCAGGTAGATCGCGCCCAGCACCGCGCCGAGTTCGATGAACCGGCGAAGATGCGGGAGCGTCAGTTCACGGAACATCGCGATCGGCTTGGCGCCGTCCACCCGTGCCGCCTCGAGGATGTCGCGCGGCATGGACTGCAGACCGGCCAGGATCAGCAGCATCATGAACGGGGTCCACTGCCAGATCAGGTTCACCATGACCGCGGCGAGCGGGAACTTGCTGACCCAGTCGACCTGTCCCACCCCGAACGGGGAGAGGACGAAGTTGACGATGCCGAACACCGGGTCGAACATCGTGGTCTTCCACAGCAGCGCACCGGCGACCGGGGTCACCAGGAACGGGGTGATGAGCAGGGTCCGCACGATGCCGCGGCCCAGGAAGGCGCGGTCGAGCAGCAGTGCCAGCAGCAGGCCCAGCACCACCGAGATGATCACGGTCCCGACGATCAGGATCACGGTGTTGACCGCGACCTCACGGAACTGGCTGTCCTGGAACACGTCCACGTAGTTCTGCAGTCCGACGAAGGCCTGGGACCCCGGACGGACCAGGTTCCAGGACTGCGTCGAGTAGTACAGCGTGAACAGGAACGGGATCTGGGTCACCACGATCATGAAGATCAGGGCGGGGAGCAACGGTCCCCGGCGACGCCATCCCTCGGCGCGGGAGACGCTGTCGTCCTTGGCCTCCCGCAGTTGCCGCACCCGGTCGGCGGTGCCGTCCGCGGTGGGTTTCTCGGCGATGGTTGTCATCGTTCCTCCCGATACGTCGCGCCGACCACCTCGGCGTACTGCTGTGCCTGGGCGAGCGCCTCGGGCACGGTCTGCTGTCCTGCGATCGCCGCGCTGATCTGCTGGCTGACGCGGGTTCCGAGATCCTGGAACTCCGGGATCGCCAGGAACTGCACGCCGGTGTACGGAACCGGTTGCACGGTGGGCGCTTCCGGTGTCGCGTTCTCGATCGCCTCGAGCGTCAGCGGACCGTAGGCCGCCGAGGCCTCTTTGTACTCGGGAATCTCGTAGGTCGACAGCCGGCTGCCCGGAGGCACCCGCTCCCAGCCGAGATCCTCACCGACCGTGCGTATGTATTGCTTGTCGGTCATCCACGAGATGAACTTCCACGCCGCATCGGGATTCTCGCTGCTCTCGGGAATGCCGAGCGACCAGCTGTACAGCCAACCGGAGTTGTCTTTCACCTCGATCGGCGCTGGCGCGTAGCCGATCTTGCCGACGACGGCGCTCGACGCCGGATCCTCCAGCGTGGACACCGCGGACGTCGAGTCGTACCACATCGCCACCTGACCCTGAGCCAGCTGCGTGGCGCACTCACCGAAACCGCTCGTCGCGGCGCCCGGCTCGCCGTACTCGCGCACCAGGTCTACGTAGAACTGCACCGCGCGTTCCACCTCCGGGCTGGTCAGCTGAGCGTTCCAGTCCTCGTCGAACCAGCGGCCACCGAACGTGTTGATGACGGTGTCGAGGGGTGCGAGCAATTCACCCCAGCCCGGCTTGCCACGCAGGCAGATGCCGGCCATGTCGTCGGAGTCGAGTTGCTTTGCCGCCGCTGCGACCTCGGTCCAGGTCGGCTTCTCCGACAGGGTGATTCCGGCCTGCTCGACCAGGTCCTTGCGGTACATCAGGAACGAGGATTCGCCGTAGAACGGCACCGAGTACATGTTCCCCTCGTAGGACAGGGATTCGCGCAGGGTGGGGATGAAGTCGGCCTCGTCGTAGCCCTCGGTGGCCTGCGCGTACTGCGACAGGTTCTTCAGCCAGCCGTACTTGGCCCACTGCGGGGTCTCGTAGTTGCTGATCATCACGACGTCGAACTCGCCGCCACCGGTTGCGGTGGATGCCGTGATCTTCGCGCGCGCCTGGTTCTCCGACAGCGTCACGAACTTCAGGTCGATGTCGGGATTCTCTTCCTCGAACTGCGAGGCGAGCTTCTGGGCATCCTGCATCTGTGAGTTGGAGACCATCGCGATGGTGATGGTCTGGTCCGACGCGCCCAGCGTTCCTGCGCCCGCGCATCCGCTCAGCGTGAGGCAGAGCGCGCCCGCGCCGGCTACCAGCATCGTCGCCGGTTTCCTGTTTTTCTTCACCGATCTTCACCTCTCTTGCGTGGTGCTACTGATCGAGCAGCCAACGCGCGCATTCGATGTCGCAGACCAGCATCTTGGCCAGTCCGCCGTGGAGGGCACCCAGTGCCGCTTGGTGTTTGGCGACGCCACCCGTGACGAGGATCGATCCCCCGCACGCGCGGATGTCGTCGAGTGGAACGGACATGGCCCGTTCGTCCAGAGGGCCGGCGACTTCGGTTCCGTCGAGCCGGTAGAAGCGCCCACCGACTTCGCCGACCGCGCCGAGGCCGGTGAGCACGGACAGCATGTCCGTGTCGATGAAGCTGCCCTCGAACAGGGTGGTCGACGTGGAGACGGCGCCCGTGCCGAACATCATCATCTCCGCCGTCCGCCCAGCCTCGAGCGCCTTGGAGATGACGGAGTCGCCCCGCATGGATACCACGGTCGATGCGTCCGCGTACAGGGGAACGGGAAGCCGAACAGTGTTGGCCTGCAACTGCTCCGCGCACCTACCCAGGACGTACTCCGTTCCGGTCTGGTAGTTGATGGCACTCACCGAACCGTCGAGCTGGACGACCGACGCGCACGTGGCCGCCCCGGACGGCAACCCCTGCGCGACGGCGACCGTCTCGGGCCCCCACGTGAATCCGAGGGTGTCGCCTTCCCGGATCCGGCGCACCAGCAGGGACGCGGCGGCGCGCCCGACCCCGGCGAAGCTGTTGTGGTCGTCGATCGAACCGGCGGCGTCGACGGAATCGGCGACCACCACCGCCTCGACGAGGCTGTACTTCTCCTCGAGCGCACGCTCCTCGTCCGAGCGCAGCGAATCCCGCAGATGCGCGGGAGCCTGCACCTCGATGCGTACCAGGCCCTGCGTCCGGGCCCGTGCCACCAGCCGGCCCGCCGTCGGGCGGGAGACACCGAGGCGTGTCGCGACCTCGGCCTGCGTCATTCCGTCCAAGTAGTACAGCGTTGCAGCGCGCAACGCGAGGCGTAGATCCTCCGTCGTGGACGGCGGCGGCGACGCGATGAGAGACGGCGTCTGGGCCGTCGGATTGGGGGACGTCACTGATTCTCCTCGCCATGATCCCGAGCCCGTCGAGTGTGTCTTCGGAGCCTCGAGAAACCGTGAGCAAATGATCACTATGCGTTCATCTGCTCAATACGCTAGCATCGAAGTGTGACCCACACAACACTCCCTTCCGATATCCCCAGGACGATGCGTGCCAGCGTGCTGGTCGAGCCGGGTGTCATCGAGATCCGGGAACGGCCCGTCCCGACTCCCGGCCCCGGCGACGTCCTGGTCCGCGTGGCCTCGGTAGGCGTCTGCGGATCGGATGCCCACTACTACCGCGAGGGCCGCATCGGCGAGTTCGTGGTCGACCAGCCGATCGTGCTGGGCCACGAAGCGTCGGGCACCGTCGTGGGTGTCGGTGCCGGAGTCCCGGCAGCGCGGATCGGGCAGCGAGTCTCCATCGAACCGCAGCGCCCCGACCCGGACAGCGACGAATCGCGGCGCGGTCTCTACAACCTCTGTCCGCACATGCAGTTCTATGCCACCCCGCCGATCGACGGGGCGCTGGCCGAATACGTGACCATCGGCTCGGCGTTCGCCCATGCGATTCCGGACGAGATGTCGGAGGACGCGGCCGCGCTGTGTGAGCCGTTGTGCGTGGCCATCGCCACCACCCGCAAAGCCGGCGTGACGGCCGGATCCCGCGTCCTGATCGCGGGAGCGGGACCGATCGGGATCGCCATGGTGCAGACGGCCCTCGCATTCGGCGCCACCGAAGTGGTCGTCTCGGACCTCGATCCCCGGCGACTCGACGTCGCAACGAAATTCGGTGCCACCGCGGTGCTCGACCCCCGCGAGCAGGACGTCGCGGGACTCCACGTGGACGCGTTCGTCGACGCGTCCGGCGCCCCGAGCGCGGTGCTGGCCGGGATCCAGGCCGTCCGGCCCGCGGGATCCGTGGTTCTGGTGGGCATGGGCGCCCCCGAGATGACACTGCCGGTCCAGACCATCCAGAACCGGGAGTTGGTGCTGACCGGGGTATTCCGCTACGCCAACACCTGGCCGACGGCGATCGCCCTCGCGCGGTCGGGGCGGGTCGACCTCGATTCGATGGTCACCGGAAGATTTCCGCTCGCCGAGGCGGAGCAAGCACTGAACGCAGACCGGACGCCGGGCAGCCTCAAGGCCGTCGTACGCGTCCAGGAATGAGGAGAGACCGATGCAACTGTGCGCGCAGGCATTGCAGCAGTTCGACGACACCGTGCAGGTGCCGAATTACGATCGAAGCGACATCACCGTAGGGATAGTGCATTTCGGTGTCGGCGGATTCCACCGCGCACATCAGGCGATGTACGTCGACCGGTTGCTGCGACGCGGGGAGGCCCGCGAGTGGGGCATCTGCGGGGTCGGGGTCCTGCCCGGTGACCGGCGGATGAAGGACGTCCTCGACGCGCAGGACGGCCTGTACACGCTGGCGCTGCGACACCCGGACGGCACCTGGGACGTGAGCGTCATCGGGTCCATCGTCGACTACCTCTTCGCTCCGGACGATCCCGAGGCCGTGATCGAGAAGATCGCCGCGGAGACCACGAAGATCGTCTCGCTGACGATCACGGAGGGCGGCTACAACTTCACCCACGACACGGGCGAGTTCGATGCCGAGAACCCGGACGTCGTGCACGACCTCACCGACGGCGCCGCCCCGCGGACCACGTTCGGACTCGTCATCGAGGCCCTGGCCCGGCGCCGCGCGCGCGGCTTGCCGTCGCCGACCATCATGTCCTGCGACAACATTCAGGGCAACGGCGACGTGGCCCGCAAGATGTTCCTGGCCTACGCAGAGTTGAAGGATCCCGAACTGGCGGCGTGGATGCGCGAGGAGACGTCCTTCCCCAACTCGATGGTCGACCGCATCACGCCCGTCACCACCCCCGAGGTGACCGAGGCGCTGTCGTCGCGGTTCGGCATCGACGACCGGTGGCCCGTCGCCGCCGAACCGTTCACGTCGTGGGTGCTCGAGGACGCCTTCCCGCTCGGTCGCCCGGCATTCGAGGACGTCGGCGTCCAGGTGGTCGACGACGTCGAACCCTACGAACTGATGAAGCTGCGCCTGCTCAACGCGAGCCACCAGGGCCTCTGCTACTTCGGATACCTGTCGGGATACCGGCTCGTGCACGAGGTCGCGCAGGATCCGCTCTTCGCCGACTTCCTGCTCGCGTACATGGACGAGGAGGCCACGCCCACCCTGGCGCCGGTGCCCGGAGTCGACCTGGACGACTACAAACGCACGCTCATCGAGCGCTTCTCCAATCCCGAGATCCGCGACACCGTCGCCCGCCTGTGCGCCGAGTCCTCCGACCGCATCCCGAAGTGGCTGCTGCCGGTCATCCGCGAGAACCTGGTCGCCGACCGCCCCGTTCGACTGTCCGCCGCGATCGTGGCGAGCTGGGCCCGGTATGCCGAGGGAGTCGACGAGAACGGCGAACCCATCGACGTCGTCGACCAGTTGAAGGACTCCCTCGTGCCGATCGCGCGCAGCCAGCACGAGAATCGCACGGCCTTCATCGAGAACCAGTCGGTCTTCGGTGACCTGGCCGAGAATCCGCGCTTCGTCACCGCGTATCTCTGGGCGCTGGACTCGCTGTACAGCGTCGGTGCACGGAAGACGCTCGAGGCTCTGCGTGAGAAGGTGCAGTCATGAGTCTGGTCATCGGTGAAGCCCTCATCGACATCGTCACGGCGAGCGACGGCACCACCACCGAGTACGTCGGCGGTAGCCCGCTCAACGTCGCGGTCGGTCTCGGCCGGCTGGGCCGTCCGGTCGAATTCGTCACCCGGATCGGTGACGACACGAGGGGCGGTGCGATCGTTCGGCACCTCGAGCAGTCGGGGGTGAGCCTCGCGCCCGGCAGTGTCACCGCGCAGCGAACGGCGACGGCCCACGCCACCCTCGATTCCGCCGGATCCGCCACCTACGAGTTCGACATCGAGTGGGACCTTCCCTCCCCCAGCGGGTCATCTACCCCGTCGCTCGTTCACACCGGTTCCATTGCCGCCGTGATGGAGCCTGGCTGCGACGTCGTCGCAGACATGCTCCACCGCCGCCGCTCGTCCGCGACCATCAGCTACGACCCCAACGTGCGACCGGTGTTGATCACCGACAAGGCACGTGCCCGGCAGCGGATCGAGCACCTCGTATCGATCTCCGACATCGTCAAGGTCAGCGACGAGGACCTCCGCTGGTACGACCCCGACCGAAATCCCGTCGACATCGCCCGCGAGTGGCTGTCCCGCGGACCGGCGATGGTCGCGGTGACGAAGGGCGCCGAGGGCGCATTCGCGGTCTGCGCGGCCGGACTCGTCGAGGTCGCGGCCCGCAACGTCGAGGTGGTCGACACGGTCGGCGCGGGCGATGCGTTCATGGCCGGACTCCTCGACGGGTTCTGGTCGCACGGCTTCCTCGGCGCGGAGAGCCGCAACGCACTCCACGCGATCGCCCCGGAGGAGGTGCGGAACGTACTGGACAATGCCGTGCTGATGTCGGGTCTCACGGTCGCGCGTGCCGGGGCGGATCTGCCCACCCGCGAGACACTGGACCGCGCGGCAGGTGTCCGGCAATGATCCTCGTCGCGGGCATCGATTCGTCCACCCAGTCGTGCAAGGTGATCGTCTGCGACGCCGACACCGGTGAGTTCGTCCGCGAGGGCAGGGCGCCGCATCCGGACGGCACCGAGGTCGACCCGCAGGCGTGGGCTGCGGCTCTCGACAACGCCATCGCCGCCGCCGGCGGACTGGACGACGTCGCCGCGGTGTCGGTCGGTGCGCAACAGCACGGCATGGTGTGCCTCGACGACGCCGGAACGGTCGTGCGTCCGGCGTTGCTGTGGAACGACACTCGCTCCGCCGACGCCGCCGCACAGCTGGTGGACGATCTCGGTGGTCCGGACGCGTGGGCGGACGCGGTGGGGGTGGTGCCCCTCGCCGCGATCACCGTCAGCAAGCTGCGCTGGCTGGCTGATTCCGAACCGGCGAACGCCGACCGGACGTCCACGGTGTGCCTGCCGCACGACTGGCTCGGCTGGCAGCTCACCGGCAGGTCCGCTCTCGGCACCCTGGCCACCGACCGCGGTGACGCCAGCGGAACCGGATACTTCTCCGCGGCAACGGATTCCTACCGCCCCGACCTGCTGTCGCTGGCACTGCGCGGACGCACCGCCGCCGTGCCGCGCGTGGCCCGCCCGGCCGAGCGGATCGGGGAAACCCGATGGGGCGCCGCCGTCGGTCCCGGCACCGGCGACAACGCCGCCGCCGCACTCGCCCTCGACGCCCAGGAAGGCGACGTCGTCGTCTCGGTGGGAACGTCGGGTGTCGTATCCGCGGTGTCCGTGACACCGGCGAACGATCCGGGCGGTTTCGTCGCCGGCTTCGCCGACGCCACCGGACGTCAACTGCCCCTCGTGTGCACGCTGAACGCCGCCCGGGTGCTCGACGCGACCGCCTCGCTGCTGGGCGTCGATCACGAGGAACTGTCGCGGCTGGCGCTGTCGGCGCCGTCCGGCAGTGGCGGGCTGGTGATGGTGCCGTATTTCGAGGGTGAGCGCACCCCCAACCGTCCGAACGCCACCGGCTCCGTCCACGGACTGCGGCTAGCCAATTCGACCCCCGCTCACCTCGCTCGCGCGGCAGTCGAGGGGCTGCTGTGCGGCCTGGCGGACGGCATCGACCACCTGATCGCCCAGGGGGTCACGGTGCGTCGCATCCTCCTCGTCGGGGGCGGCGCCCGCTCACAGGCACTGTGCGAACTCGCGCCCGCGATCTTCGGGGCGCCGGTCCTGGTGCCGCAACCGGCGGAGTACGTCGCGATCGGCGCCTGCAGGCAGGCGGCCTGGACGCTGGCCGGGACCCCGGAACCACCCAAGTGGGATCAGACGTCCACCCAGCGTTACGAGGCCGACCCGGCACCCGAAGTGCGCGAACGGTATTCCTCCGTGAGGCGCTGACGCGCCTGTGCGCCTTTCCGGTTGCTCCAGCTACCAAAAAGGCGCACGGGTGGCTACGCCACCTTCACCAGCATCTTCCCGACATTTCCGCCGTGCATGAGCTGCAGGAACGCGTCGACCGAGTTCTCGATGCCGTCGACGACGGTCTCGTCGTGGACCACGTCGCCGGACGCGAGCCACGGTCCCATCTTGGCGGCGAACTCGGGGAAGACGTGCGTGTAGTTGCCGAGGGTGAAGCCCTCGAGGGTGAGCCCGCGGCTGATGATGTTCACCATGTTGTCGGGGCCCGGCGTGCGCTCGGTGGCGTTGTACGCGGAGATGGCACCGCAGAGGGCGGCGCGTCCGCCGTTCCGCATGACGTCGAGCGCGGCCTCGAGGTGGTCGCCGCCGACGTTGTCGAAGTAGACGTCGATGCCGTCACCGGCGAGTCCGCGAAGCTGCTCGCGCACCGGTGCCTGCTTGTAGTCGAATGCGGCGTCGTATCCGTAGCGGTCGGTCAGCAGGGCGACCTTTTCGGCGGACCCGGCGGATCCGATGACGCGCGACGCGCCCTCGAGTCGTGCGATCTGCCCGGCGGCGGTCCCCACCGCACCCGCGGCGCCGGAGATGAACACGGAGTCGCCGGGCTTCAGGTGGGCGATGTGGACGAGTCCGACGTAGGCCGTGAGCCCGGTCAGTCCGAGAATCCCCAAATAGGCCGAGATCGGCACTCCCGGAATCTCTTCGACGACGCGGAACGCCGAGGCGTCACCCTGCGCGACGTCCCGCCACCCGAGGTCGTGAACCACCACCGAGCCGACCGGATGCGTGGCGGCGGTGGATTCGACGACGCGACCGACAGCTCCGCCGGTCATCGTCTCGCCCAGCGCGAACGGCGGGATGTACGACTTCACGTCGTTCATCCGGCCGCGCATGTACGGGTCGACCGAGACGAACTCGTTGGCCACGCGCACCTGGTCGGGCCCGAGGTCGGGCAGCTCGACGGTCGCGGTGCGGAAGTCGTCCTGGGTGGGCCAGCCCACCGGCCGGTTGATCAGCTGAATCTGGGTGCTCGTCGTCATGGGTGTTCCTTTCGATACTTCTGAGGTCACAGCGCCAGTCCGAGCGCGAGGAGGAGTACCGCGAGCAGCGGAAGTGTTCCCTGCGTGATCGCCGCGCGAGCCTTGTCGGGCGACGACAGCAGGAGCACGAGGGCCGCGAGGAGCATGGATCCCGCGCCGGCGAAGACGAGAGCCGCACCGACGGCGGTCGCGCCGATGATCACGGCGACGATGCCGACTGCCGTCACGATCGCCAAGAAGAGGTTGTAAAAGCCCTGGTTGAAGGCAAGCTCCTTGGTGGCCGCGGCTTCTTCGGCAGTGGTCCCGAACGTCGCGCGGGTGCGCGGAGCGGTCCAGAGGACGGACTCGAGCACGAAGATGTACACGTGCAGCGCACTGGCGAGCGCGGCAAGAACAAGACCCGCGGCGACCATACGAAACTCCTCCTCGTTCTGAACTGACCATTTCAATATATACTGAAATGGTCGTTTCACAACCAGGAGTGAGGATCGTCATGCCGCGCACGCAGGATTTCGACACGGCCGAAGTGGTCGGCCGCGCCCGCGACCTGTTCTGGGACAAGGGCTTCGAAGCCACGTCGATACCCGACCTCGAGCGCGTCACCGGACTGAATCGGTCGAGCCTGTACAACGCGTTCACCAGCAAACGCGGACTCTTCGACGCCGCCGTGCACGACTACCTGGACCGGGTGGTTCGCCCGCGCCTCCGCATCCTGACCGACGAGCCGACCCGCCCCGACGCCGCCGAGCGCTACTACCGCAGCCTCGCCGGCGCCCTCGCGTCCCTCCCCGACGAAACCCCCGGACGCGGCTGCCTGCTGCTCAACAGTGCCGCAGGTTTCGCCGCACACGACGACACGCAACGGTCCGTCGTCGACGCATACCAGCGCGAACTGTCCGGAGCGCTCGCCCACGCTCTCCGGGCCCACGACCCGGACGCGTCGACGGCCACCCTGGCACACCGGACCCGGCTCCTGACATCACTGTCCGTCAGCGCGCTCCTGCTGTCGCGGGTCAACCGGGACGAAGCCGTCGCGGTCGCGAACACCGCTGTCGAGCAACTGGAGGAATGGCGGCCCACCTCCTGACGTGAGTGGCAAAGTGTGCCCCCACACGCTTTGCCACTCACATGGCGGTGACCCAGTCCGCCATCACGTCCGCCAGCGCCTCGGCGCCGCGGTTGCAGTCGTCCGCTTCGGCGAACTCGTCGGGCGAGTGGGACACGCCGGTGGGGTTGCGGACGAACATCATCGCGGTGGGCACCTTCGCGGACAGGATTCCGGCGTCGTGCCCGGCAGCGGTCGGGAGGACGGGAATGTCACCCAGGTGGGCGAGTGAGCGGCGCAGTCGTTCCCGGGTCGAGTGTGGGAACTCGACGATCGGCGTGACCGATTCGGCGTCGACCTCGAGACCGATAGCGTCGGCGGCCGCGTAGGCCTGCGCCTCGGCGGTGATCTGCTGCACCAGCTTCGTCAACGTCTCCTCGTCGGCGGCCCGCGCGTCGAGCCACGCCCGCACCTCCGACGGAATGGCGTTGGCACCGTTGGGAAGTACCCGCACCTTGCCGAACGTCGCGACCGCCTCGTGCAGCGTCGCGGCGGTCCGGGCCGTGTGGACCGAGGACGCGAACGCGAGCATCGGGTCGCGGCGGTCGACGAGCCGGGTGGCGCCGGCGTGGTTGGCTTCCCCCGAGAACACGAACTGCCACCGGCCGTGCGGCCAGATCGACGAGGCCACGGCGATGGGACTGTCGATCAGGTCGAGGGCGCGTCCCTGCTCGACGTGCAACTCGACATACACGCCGACGCGGTCGACCAGGTCGGGGTCCTCGCCGAGATGGCGCGGGTCGCGGCCGGCGCCGACCAGTGCTTCGCCGAGGCTGATGCCGTCGTTGTCCCGCAGCGCCAGGGCGCGTTCGGGTGCCAGTGCCCCGGTGGACAGTTGCGAGCCGACGCACGCGACACCGAACCGTGCGCCCTCCTCGTCGGAGAACGCAGTGACCGCCACCGGACGCGTCGGCGTGATCCCCCGCTCGCGAACGAGGTCGATCGCGGCGAACGCGGACACCACCCCCAGCGGTCCGTCGTAGGCGCCGCCGTCGGGCACCGAGTCGAGGTGCGATCCGGTGACGAACGCGTCGCGAGGATCGCCGTCCCAGCCCTCGGGCATCCACCACGCCCACAGATTGCCGTTGCGGTCCTCCTCGACGCTCATGCCACGAGCCTGCCCACAGTCCGAAAACCATTCGCGCAGCGTCATGTCGGCGTCGTTCCACGCGAATCTTCGGTATCCCCTGGTCGACTTGTGCTGTCCCACATCGAGGATGCTCGCCCAGAGCGAATCGAAGGAAGTCATGTTCTCGGTCCTCTACTCATAGTTCCAAGCCGGTAGGCGCTTCGCGCCCGTGCGCCTTTCTGGTTGCTCCAGCTACCAAAAAGGCGCACGGGTGGCGGAGCCGCCTACAGGGCGCCGGGGATCCAGGTGGTTCCGGCGAGGGGCACGCGGGCCATCGCCGACGCCTCGACGGTGAGGGCGACGAGGTCCTCGGGTTCGAGGTTGCGCAGGTGCGACTTCCCGCAGGCGCGGGCGAGGGTCTGCGCCTCCATGGTGAGCACCCGCAGGTAGTTCGCGAGCCGGCGTCCGCCCTCGACGGGGTCGAGGTTCTTCGACAGTTCCGGGTCCTGGGTGGTGATGCCGGCGGGGTCCTTGCCGGCTTGGAAGTCGTCGTAGAACCCGGCCGCCGAGCCCAGTTCCTCGTACTGCTTCGCGTAGCGGGGGCTGTTGTCGCCCAGCGCGATCAGGGCGGCGGTGCCGATGGCGACGGCGTCCGCCCCGAGCGCCATGGCCTTCGCGACGTCGGCGCCGCTACGGATGCCCCCCGACACGATGAGCTGTACCTTGCGATGCACCCCGAGTTCCTGCAGCGCCTGCACCGCCTGCGGGATCGCGGCCAGGGTGGGGATGCCGACGTGCTCGATGAACACGTCCTGGGTGGCGGCGGTGCCGCCCTGCATGCCGTCGACCACGACGACGTCGGCGCCGGCCTTCACGGCGAGCTTCACGTCGTAGTAGGTGCGGGTGGCGCCGACCTTGATGTAGATCGGCTTCTCCCAGTTGGTGATCTCGCGCAGTTCGATGATCTTGATCGCGAGGTCGTCGGGACCGGTCCAGTCGGGGTGCCTGCAGGCCGACCGCTGGTCGACACCCATCGGGAGGGTGCGCATCCCGGCGACGCGTTCGGTGATCTTCTGTCCCAGCAGCATTCCGCCGCCGCCGGGCTTGGCGCCCTGGCCGAGGACGATCTCGATGGCGTCGGCCTTGCGGAGGTCGTCCGGGTTCATCCCGTACCGGGACGGCAGGTACTGGTAGACGAGGTTCTTCGACTGCCCGCGTTCCTCGGGGGTCATGCCGCCGTCACCGGTGGTGGTGGACGTGCCGACCTCGCTGGCGCCGCGGCCGAGGGCTTCCTTCGCCTGCCCGGACAGTGCCCCGAAGCTCATGCCGGCGATGGTGATCGGGATGTCCAGGTGCAGTGGGAACTTGGCGTTGCGGTCGCCGAGCACGACGTCGGTGTCGCACTTCTCGCGGTAGCCCTCGAGCGGGTACCGCGACATCGACGCGCCGAGGAACAGCAGGTCGTCGAAGTGCGGCAGCGTGCGCTTGGCACCCCAGCCGCGGATGTCGTAGATGCCGGTCTCGGCGGCCCGCTGGATCTCGGAGATGACGCCGCGGTCGAACGTCGCCGATTCGCGCAGGGCCGGGTTCGGGGTGTTCATGACGGTTCTCCTAGTACGCGCTGGCGTTGTCGACGTGGAAGTTGTAGAGCTTGCGGGCAGAGCCGTAGCGGGTGAACTCGGACGGGTCGGCGTCGAAGCCGGCCAGATCCAGCAGTTCCCGCAGTTCCGTCAGGTGCTCCTCGCGCATTTCCTTCTTGATGCAGTCGGCGCCGAGGGAGGCGACGGTACCGCGCACGTAGATGCGGGCCTCGTACAGCGAGTCGCCGAGGGCCTCGCCGGCGTCGCCGAGAACGACGAGACGGCCGGCCTGACCCATGAACGCGGACATGTGGCCGATGTTGCCGCCGACGACGATGTCGACGCCCTTCATCGAGATGCCACAGCGCGCAGCGGCATTGCCGTCGATCACGAGGAGGCCGCCGTGGGCGGTGGCGCCCGCGGACTGCGACGCATCACCCTTGACGTGCACCGTTCCCGACATCATGTTCTCGGCGACCCCGACTCCGGCGTTGCCGGTGACGGTCACCGTCGCGTGCTGGTTCATGCCGGCGCAGTAGTAGCCGACGTGCCCGTCGATGGTGACGTCGATGTCGGAGTCGAGGCCGCAGGCCAGCGCGTGCGCGCCCTGCGGGCCGGTGACCGTGACCGTCTTCGGGGCTTCTGGGGAGGTGAGCCGCTCGTTGACGGCACGGGTACTCGACGTCTCGAGGTTCAGGACAGTCGCTTCGGTGGTGGCTACCGGTGCCATACGTACACCTCTTCCGGTTCGGGCTCGAAGATTCGGGCGTTGTCGACGCCGGGCAGGTTCGCCAGGGCGCGGTATTCGGAGGCCATCGCGACCCACTGATCGGTCTCGGCGATGACGGCGGGCTTGCAGGAGATGGCGTCCCGGACCACGGCGAACGAGTCGGCCGTCGAGACGAGTAGGGTGTAGAAGCCGTCGAACGCCTCGTTCAGCATCAGCAGCGCCTTCTCCAGGTCGACGCCCTCTGCGAGCTGCTTGGCGACGAACCGCGCCCCGACCTCGGTGTCGTTGGCGCTGTCGAACGCGACGCCGTCACGTTCGAGCTGATGCTTGATGCTCATGTGGTTGGAGAACGAGCCGTTGTGCACGAGGCACTGGTCGGGGCCGACGGAGAACGGGTGCGATCCCTCGGCGGTCACCGCGGATTCGGTGGCCATGCGGGTGTGCGCGACACCCTGCCAGCCGCTCGCCGACGGCAGCCCGAACCGGTTCGCCAGGTCGATGGGGTTTCCGACGCCCTTGAGAACGGTCAGGTCGTCACCGAAGCCGATGACCCGCGCCGACGGCACCACGCTGCGCACTGCCGCCGCGAGATCCTCGGCGCCGACGACGCCGTGCAGGATCGTCGTCGGCTGCAGGTCGATTCCGGTGACGGTGGTGTCGAGGGACGCCGACAGCGTTGCGGCGAGTTCCGCTGCGGGGACGGGGCAGTCGAGCAGCGAGACCGTGGACTCACCGACCGGCGACCAGGCCTGGTCCCCGTAAATCGCCATGCCTGCGGAATCGGGTCCGCGGTCGCACATCTGACCGAGCATGTCGGTGAGCAGGGCGCCGAGTTGTGGGTAGAGGGACGGCTCACGCAGGTGAAGTCCGACGATTCCACACATGGATGTCTCCTTTCGGGAGGTCTGTCAGAACGCTGTCAGGTAGTGGTCGAGTTCCCAGGGGGAGACGGTGTTGTGCCAGGCGAAGAACTCCTCGCGCTTGAGTGTCGCGAAGTACTCGGCGACCCCGGGGCCCGCGACGTCCAGGGCGCCCGTCACGACCGGATCCGATTCCAGGGCGTCCATCGCGTGCAGCAGCGTCATCGGCAGCATGTCGCTGGGACTGTCGCCGGAGCCGGGGGTGCCGGGGTCGAGATCGCGTTCGATGCCGTCCAGGCCGGCGGCGATGGCGGTGGCCGCGGCGAGGTAGGGATTGGCCGAGCCGTCGCCGCCGCGCAGTTCCACCCGGTTCTTGTCCGGCACCCGGAGGTAGTGGGTGCGGTCGTTGCCGCCGTACGTGGCGTAGCGAGGCGACCAGGTGGCGCCGCTGCTCGTCGACGTGGCGCCGGTCCGCTTGTACGAGTTGACGGTCGGCGCGATCACACCCTGCAGCGCGCACGCGTGCTCCAGGATCCCCGCGATGAACGCGTACGCCGTCCTCGACAGTCCCAGCCCCTTCGGATCGTCGCCGTCCGGAAACACCGAACCGGCGTCGTTCCACAGCGACAGGTGCAGGTGCATGCCGGACCCGGTGCGGTCGGAGAAGGGTTTGGGCATGAACGTGGCCTTCATGCCGCGCTTCTCGGCGATCACCGACAGCAGGTACCGGGCGGTGATCACCCGGTCGGCGGTGGTCATGGCGTCGGCGTAGTCGAAGTTCTGCTCGAACTGCCCGTTGCCGTCCTCGTGGTCGTTGGCGTAGTTACCCCAGCCGAGCGCGTTCATGGCCGCGGACACCTCGGTCAGATGGTCGTACATCCGGGTGACGTCGCGGGCGTCGTAACACGGCTGACGGCTGACGTCGGCGGTGTCCGCGGTGGTGAGGGCGCCGTCTCCGACGCGGTGGACGAGGAAGTACTCGATCTCCGCGCCGACGTTGACGGACAGGCCGAGATCGGACGCCTTCTTCAGCGTCTCCTTCAGGATCACCCGCGGCGCATACGGCCAGGGTTTACCCTCCACGTGCGGGTCGCAGTGCACGATCGCCAGTCCGGGCTTGACGAACGGGATCGGCGTGAACGACGAGACGTCCGGTACGGCAACGAGATCGGAATCCTTGGGCTCCTGCCCCATGTGCCCCGCCGCGTACCCGGCGAAGCCCACGCCGTCGTCCTGAAGCTGCTCGACGGCCTCGATCGGGACCAGTTTGGCGCACGGCTTGCCGGACAGCGTCACGAACAGGGCGAGGATGAAGGTGGTTCCGGTGGCCCGGGCCACCTCGGACAAGGTCTGCGGTGGGGTTGTCACGATGTTCTGCGCGGTGAACGCGTCAGCAGTGTCGACAGCCATGGGTAGCTCCTGAACTGGTGGTCTACGGGTGAGGGGGTCTGTGGGTCAGCGCATCTCGCCGGCGCCCTCATAGGGGTGCAGGCTGAAGAGGAGGTCGTCCTCCTCGAAGCGTGAGTAGCGGAAGTCGGACGGCTCGACGTTCGGGAGGCTGGTCGTGCCGTCGTCGAGGAGCATGTCGGCGACGAGGCGGCCGACCGCCGGCGAGATCTTGAAACCGTGACCGGAGAACCCGGTGGCCAGGAACAGTCCGTCGACCGGTGCGGGTCCGATGATCGGGTTGTAGTCGGGAGTGACGTCGTACGCGCCGACGTAGCTCGAGGTGATCCGCGGATCGGGCATGTCGGGCAGACGGTTCCCGAGCTTGCCGATGTTCTTCTCGATGGTGCTGTCGTCCGCGCGGTTGCTGTACTTGTCGGGGTCGATGTATTCGGGCGCAGCGTGGTCGCTGTTGCCGACGAGCAGTTCTCCGTTCGGCTCGCGGCAGATGTACTGCAGTCCGGCCAGGTCCGACAGCACCGGCACCTCCGGAGTCGGAACACCCTGATCGATCAGGACAAGCTGCGCCCGTTGGGCTTTCACCGGGATGTCGACGCCGACACCGGCGCCGAGTTCGGGGGCCCACGGACCGGTCGCGAGGATCACCTGCTCGGCATGCACTTCGTCGCCGTTCGCGAGCGTCACCCCGTAGACGCGGCCGTCCGCGTTCTGCAGCAGCGACGCCACCGGCGTGCTCTGGCGGATCGTGACGCCCAGCTTGCGGGCCGAGGCACCGAACGCCATGCCGGCCATGTACGCCTCACCGCGGCCACCGAGGGGCTCGTACGCGAAGGCGGCGAAGTCGTCGAGATGCAGCCCCGGCCACAGTTCGGCCATCTTGTCGTGGCCGATGTAGTCGACGTCGATACCGAGGCCCTGCATCATCGCGACGTTCGCCTTCAGCGGGTCGATGTTGTTCTCACCGACGCCGACCACGTATCCGCACTGGCGGAATGCCATGTCGTCGCCGAAGATCTCGGTGGCCCTGGTGAAGATGTCGACGCCGTACCACGACATCGCCGCCAGCGACGGCGACCCGTAGTGGCACCGGACCACGCCACTGGACTTGCCGGTCATACCCGAGCACAGGGTGTCACGCTCGAGGACCAGGACATCGGTCTCTCCGCGGTCCGCGAGCGACCACGCGATGGCGAGACCTTCGAGTCCCCCACCGACGATCACGAACTTTGCTGTCTGTGTCACGTTGCTTCCTTCATTCGGCCGGATGATCGGGCGCTGTCGGCTTGGGTAGCGGTTCGTTTCATGTCATGAATCGCTGTTGTTCACTATGAAACAGTTCTACTATGTCGATCGTGTTACGGCAACGTTGTTGGTGCATCACCAATTTACGGCGTTCAAACGCTCTTTCAATGAATATCCTCGCTCTGATCTGCACGTTTTCGGCTCTGTCCGATTGATTTACGTCATCGAAATACGTCGTGTGGTTTCCTGTTGCTACTCCTCGTTTCATACAGAGGAGGTCGCGGACCCAACTCACCACACCTTCAGGAGAACCCATGACCACGACCGACAAGCCCACCGCCGTCCCGTTCCGCGTCACCGCTGGATTCCACGAGAACCTGCCTCAGATGCCGGTCTCGGAGTACCCGGGCACCAAGGGATACATCGACGACGTCTTCGCCAACCCGGACGGCTCGGAGATGTCGGCCGGCTACTTCGAACTCCAGCGCACCGACGCCCCGCTCGACTACTACTACGCCTACGACGAGATGAAGGTCGTCCTCGAAGGGGAGTTCACCCTCGAGAACCTCGACACCGGCCAGGTCGAGGTGGCGAAGGCGAAGGATGCGATCTTCTTCCCCAGGGGCTCGCGTATCCGCTTCACCACCCCCGACCGCGCACTGGCCTACTTCGTCGGCCACCGTTCCTTCGCTCCCTGATCCGCGATGGCGGTATCGATGAGGTCGACCAGCGTCCCACGGTGGCGATCCGACTACTCGGCCGTCGACGACCTCGCAGCGGGCGCTCTCGTCACCCGCTACGTACTGGTCTCGGAGCGCTCGGTCAGCGCGCAGGTCATCCGCGAGCTGTCCGAGCGCGTGGCGCCCGTTCCCACTCGCACGGTGATCGTGGACGACGGGGCCGGATCCGGGTTCGGCGGGTTCGGCGGGCTCGGCGAACTGCTGTCCGAGGCGCGCATCGGGTGGCGGTTCGTCGTGGCGGGCCCCGAGCGCATGGTGGGGGCGGTGCGTGCCCGGCTGATCTCCGCGGGCGCGTTGCCCGCCGAGATCGCCGCGATCATCGACCCCGACGCCCCGGTGCGCGACGTGTTCTGCGCGCACTGCCACACCACGTCGCCCTCGGTGCCGGTCGCCATCGGCGGCCGGACACCGTGCGCCGGTTGTTCCGCCGAACTCACCGTCTACTACCACTACTCCCGACGCCACAGCGCCTACCTGGGATATCGAGCCGACTCGGAGGAACTGCCATGACCACGGCCCTCGAAACAGTTGCGGGCGAGAGCATCACCGGAGGGCTCACCCTGACAGTGCGCGAGGCACGGCTGCTGTGCCCGGGCATCCGTCACGTCGTCCTCGCGGACCCGGCAGGCCGCACCCTGCCGTCGTTCACCCCGGGCAGCCACATCGCCGTCACCTGGGCCGAGGGTCGGCAGAATTCCTACTCGCTCACCGGCCCCTCGATCGAGCCGGACCACTACGCGATCTCGGTCCGGCTCGACGAGAACGGCCACGGGGGTTCGCGCTGGGTCCATGACCTCCAGCCGGATCAGCGCATTCGTGTGAGCCTTCCGCGGAGTGCGTTCGCGCCCGCGCTCAATGCTCGGCACCACCTGCTGGTCGCGGGCGGAATCGGCGTCACGCCGATCCTGTCGCACGTCCGGGCCGCGCTCGAGTGGGGTCGTTCGTTCGAAGTGATCTACTCTTTCCGCGACCAGTCGGGAGCGCACGCCGACGAGTTGGCGGTGCTGTGCGGTGACCGGATGATCACGGTCTCCACGCCCGGAGAACTCGCGGACCGCCTCGTCCCGAAGCTGGCGGACCAGCCACTCGGTACCCACGTCTACACGTGCGGTCCCGCGCCGATGATCGCGGCGGTAGCCGAGTGGGCCCGCGACTGCGGCTGGCCTCCGGGGCGCGTGCACTCGGAGGCGTTCGGGGCGGGCCCGCTGCCCGAGGGGGCGCCCTTTGCCGCCACGCTCGGGCGCACCGGAATGATCGTGCCCGTGCCCTCGGGAACCAGTCTCCTCGAAGCGTTGCTGGACAAGGGAATCAACGTTCCGAACCTCTGCCGGCAGGGTGTGTGCGGCGAATGCCGGCTGTCGGTTCGCGGCGGTGAGATCGAACACCGCGACCTCTTCCTCACCGAGGAGGAGAAGGCCTCCGGAGATTCGATCATGCCGTGCGTATCACGTTCCGCAGGAGACCGATTGGAGCTGGATCTGTGACAACCACCGACTCGCGCGCCGACCACATCGCGCGCTTTCCGTTCCCCTTTCCCCGCGACCAGTACCGCTACAGCACCAACGTCGAACCGGCCGGACACTCGACCGACACCGCCACCGGCAGCTGGGGTGAGACCCGCATCGCCATCGACGCCGACTACCACCGCGAACTCGCCGAACGCGAGCGCATCCTGGCCGAGGATCCGTCGCGGCACCAGTGCCTGCCCCACATGGTCCCCGCCGCGTGGGACGCGATGCTCACGCTGATGCGCATGCTCGCCGACGAATACCCCGGCACCATGACCCTCGAACGGCGCGAGGGCAGCTGGTTCTGGAAGAACGACCTCCTCGGGATCGAGCACAGCTTCGTGTTCGGCGATCTCGACACGTCGCCGGCGCCGCCGCTGATGTACATCTGCGGCCAGATCCAGGAAGACGTCGTGCTGCTCGACCAGCGTGAGGGCGAATTGTGGGGCGACGCCGGACTGGTGACGTTCGCGGCGGACTGGTCCTTCGGATTCGACGTGGGCATGAGCTTTCTCGAAATTCACGGCCCCGTCCCGCGAATTCACAGCGAGAAGATCATCACCCGCGCACACAACTTCCTGATGCGGCTCGAGCCCGGCCAGAGCTATCGGCGCACCAACTGGTCGTTGACCGTGGACGGCAAACTCGACACCTCGACCGAGACCTATCCCCGGTGGGGGAAGGACCGGCGCACCCTCGCCGACGGTCCGCTGGACGAGGTCGGGGACCGCCTGTTCCTGAGAACCGAAGTGCAGCATCTGATCCGGCTCGCGCACTCCGGCACCGTCATGTTCCTGATCCGGACGTATCTGCTTTCGTTCCGGGACGTCGCATCCGTTCCGGAGTGGGGCGATCGGCTGTACCGGGTGCTCGAGGACCTCCCGGTGGACATGGCCGAATACAAGGGCATCAGCCGCACCCGGGAACCCGGCATGAGATGGCTGCTGACCCATGGGAACGTCGCACCGTGACGCTGGCCGACGGGCGACCGCGAAGGCCGGCACCCCAGACCGATCCGGCTCTCGGCCTCGTTCTCGCGACGGTCTCCGTGATCGCCCGCAACGGCCTGCGCGGTCTGACGACCCAGGCCGTCGCACGTGAGGCCGGCGTTTCGGACGAGGCCGTCCTGCACAGTGTCGGATCGACGGACGCCCTCGTCGACGCCGCACTCCGTTACGCACTGGACAAGAGCGCGAGCGTCTTCGCCGACATCGCCGCCGGATCGTCGCTCGACCACTTCGTCGAACACCTCACCGACCTCGTCGCCCGCGACCCCGACCTCCAGGTCTTCCAGTACGAGTTGATGCTCGAGTCCCGGCGCACGCCACGCCTCGACCCGCACGTGAAACTGCTGTACGCCACGTACATCGAGGCGACGTCGCAGGCACTGACCCGGCTGGGCATCACCGCCGACGAAGACCTGACCCTGCTGGTGTACTCGGCGATCGAGGGATTCATCATGCACCAGCTCGTCGCGAAGGACCGTCCCGCAACGGAACGTGCAATCGAGCGGCTACGCCGGATTCTGTCGACCGCGAGGTAGTCCCTGCACGTGAGTGGCAAAGTGTGCCCCGGCACGCTTTGCCACTCACGTGCGGTCGAGGATCTCGGCGATCACGACCGACGCCGGTCCGGAGACGCGCACCGACCCCCGCTCGACGAGGAGGCAGTCGCCCGGCTCGACGAGACCGAGGTCCGTCGTCAGCCGCCCACCGAGGACCAGGGCGAGAGCGGCCAGCCGTCCGTCGGCGGTCACGTCCCGCGCCGCTCCGATGTCGACGATGTTCACGGAGGCCGCGGTGGTGGTCCGGTGGACCATGACGTTGAACGCCTCGGTCGGCCCTTCCGCCACGCAGTCGGGGCCGCGCTCACCGGCGAAGGCCGTCGGACTCAGGCGCGGAATCACGGTGGGGCCGCCGCCGAAGTCGAGTGACACGGGCTGGTAGCCGATCACCGTGAATATCCGATCCACCCCGGGAAACGGCGAGAAAGTCGAGCCCGCGTCGAGCGTCGCGACGCTGAAGCGCCACCGGGACGCGGCACCGGCGGCGATCTCCGCAGTGGTGCCCGCGCCGTTGGCCCATGGGGTGGTCCGGCGATCCGAGCGCCGGATGATGCGGGCCTCGCGAACTGTGGTCACTCCTTCTCCTCACCTAGAGAGTTCACTGTCAAGATACTTTGTTTCGCACATCGGCACGCAGGCGCACGCCGAATTCCGTTACGCAGTTGTCACGCGGCGAACCATTTCCGCAATCTCCGCTTTGGTTCACTGACACTAGACATTGATTCCCAAAGGCGGACACGACAAGTGTCGCGCCATCCTCGATCAAGGTGGACGACTATGAACGAAGCAGTCGCTGCGGCCGACACCGCCTGGATTCTTGCAGCCTTCACGGCAGTGAGCCTCATGGTGCCGGGCCTGGCAATGTTCTACGGCGGAATGGTCAGCGTGCGCAACACCCTCAACATGGCCATGATGACGTTCGGCGCGTTCGCCGTCGTCGGCGTGCTGTGGATCGTGTTCGGCTACTCCGCCGTGCTGGGTAACTCCCTCGGCGGTCTCGGCATCCTGGGCGACCCCCTCGAGTACTTCGGCTCCAGTTCATTACTGGAGGCCCCCGCCGAACCCGGACTGCCGCCCGCCCTGGTCTCCGGATTCCAGCTGTTGTTCGCCGGCATCACCGTCGCGCTCATCTCCGGAGCGCTGGCCGACCGGATGAAGTTCGGTGCCTGGATGGTGTTCGCCGGACTGTGGGCCACGTTCGTCTACTTCCCGATCGCACACTGGGTCTTCGCGTTCGACTCCGAGGACGGATCGGTGATCGGTGGATGGATCGCAAACACCCTCGGCGCCGTCGACTTCGCCGGCGGCACGGCCGTGCACATCAATGCCGGCGTTGCCGCTCTCGCGGTCGTCCTGGTCCTCGGGGCCCGCAAGACGTTCCCCGTCTCGCCGCGCCCGCACAGCCTTCCCCTGACCATGCTCGGCGCAGGAATCCTGTTCTTCGGTTGGTTCGGGTTCAACGGTGGCTCGGCTCTCTCCGCCGGAAACAGTGCGTCCGTCGTCATCCTCAACACCGTCGCCGCGTCGTGCGCCGGCATCTGCGCCTGGCTCGTCGTCGAGAAACTGCGCGAAGGCCACGCCACGTCGCTGGGCGCCGCGTCGGGTCTGATCGCGGCGCTGGTCGCCATCACGCCGGCCTGTGGCGCCGTCTCACCCCTCGGCGCGCTGGTCGTGGGAGGCGCGGCCGGCGCGGTTTGCTGCTTCGCGGTCTCCTGGAAGTACCGGCTCGGCTACGACGACGCACTCGACGTCGTCGGCGTGCACCTGGTCGGCGGCATCCTCGGTACCGTTCTGATCGGTTTCCTCGCGGATCCGGCCGCTCCCAGCGGCGCGACGGGACTCTTCTACGGTGGTGGCGTCGACGTGCTGTGGCGCCAATGTGTCGCCGTGGCAGCCGTTCTCGCGTACTCCTTCGCGGTCACGCTGGTGATCGTCCTCGCACTGAAGAAATTCATGGGCATCCGCGCCGACCAGGAAAGCGAATACGACGGTCTCGACGTCTCCGTCCACGGCGAGACGGCCTACGTGCTCGATGCCGTCGGCCTGACCGGCGCCTCGAAGCACGGCACCGACGCGGTGCTCGGTGCAGAAGCGATCACGACCAGGGCGGCGGACCCCGCGAAGGCCTGATCCAGCGTCCGACACAGACAGTGGCCCAGCCCCGCGGAATGCTGCGGGGGCAGGGCCACTGCCTGTGTCCCAGCTAGGTCAGGCTCTGAGCCAGACCCCGAAGCCTCGCGCTGTAGTTGTTCGGCTGGGCCGAAAGGAACTGACTCAGCACGATCAGGTCGAATTCCTGCATGGCAGCCGAATCGGCAGTAATCGAGGCATGATTCGTCACTTCGTGCTCCAGTAGTTCGACCGCCTCACGCCACCCACGGATCGCGGGTCTTCCGAGTTCCATCTGCGGCTCGAATCGCAGTGGTTCGACGAGTGGGCTGCCGAGAATCTCCTGCAAGTGCTCCTCGAGGCTTTGGCGCGCGAGTCGGATGATCAGCTGAGTCTGCCCTTCGTGCCACTGCATGGTTGCCGGGCGGCCCGGCTGCAGAATCGACGCGACCGATATCGTCGAATCGAACTCCTCTGCGCCAGAGGTGATTCGGGCCGTACCCGACAGCGGGATCTGAACGACGTAGAAATCGCCGGGATCGTTCGGGTTCATCCGCGCATCGGTCCCGTAGTCGAAATAGTAGAGACCGATCGTGCCCGCGGTGGCCAGGTGAACCGGCTCGAGGCGGTCGAAGGGCAGCGCGGCCTTCTCTTCGGACGCTATCTGAACTGTCGATATCACGGTAACCACAACCTTTCGAACCATCCGCCACTCTACGCGCCGGCGCGGGGGCGAAGGAAGGTCGAAATCCCGATTCTGCCGTCAGTCCTCGTGATGGTCCGGGTACGCCGTGACGGCGAGGAACCGGATGGGCAACCGCACGAGATCGTTGGGCCCGTGCAGACCTTCACCGTCGAGCAGCAGCGAATCCCCCGGCCGCAGCGTGTACTCGGCTTCACCGTGCCCGTAGACCATGACACCTTCGAGCATGTAGAGCAGCTCGGTGCCGGCGTGCTGGAACAGCGGAAACGTCTCGCTGGAGTCGGTGAGCGTGACCAGAACCGGCTCGAGTCGCTTGTGCTGCCCGCGCAGTGCGCCGAGAAGTTCGTAGTGGTGCCCCACCCGGGTGCCTCGCCCGACGATGACCGCACCGTGGCCCGCCTCGACGTACACGGCGTCGCGTGCGGTGTCGGCACCCCGGAACAGGGAGGTCACGGGCACGTCGAGTCCGGCCGCCAGACGCGCCAGCGTCGACAGACTGCACGAGGTCTGCGAGTTCTCGATCTTCGACAGCATGGCCTTCGAGATTCCGACTTTGGCCGCCATGTCCCCCACGGAGAGTCCACTGGCTTTACGAAGCGACCGCACCTGCCTGGCGATCACCTTCTCGAGATCGGGCCCGGTCGGCGTATCGGACGGCACCTCACGCTCGACGGGCGCTGGGTCTCCCGTGTCGCGGTGGACCTCGGTCTCGGGTCGAGTGGTCACGTCCGCATCGTAGCAGCGCCGTTTACTGTCAGGAAACCGCGACTCACTACGCCGGACGGTGAATCGGTGCGCATACGAGCAACAACCATGCGCATGCGTGCAAGACGACGCCGCGCCCGCGCCCGCATGCTTGTGACAGCCATCACAACACCACCGGGAGAGTTGACGCTATGACCGCAGTACACGAGAACGTCAGTGCCACAGGACTTCCTGATGGAACCGCGACCGAGTTGTTCATCGGCGGGCAGTGGCGCGCGGCGTCGGACGGCGGGACGTTCACGGATCTGAACCCGGCCACCGGTCGCCCCCTCGCCCAGATCGCGTCCGGCACCGCCCAGGACATCGACGACGCGGTCCGGGCCGCCCGCACGCAGCTGAACGGTGAATGGGGTTCACTGCCCGGCGCCGCCCGCGGACGAATCCTGAACAAGGTCGCCGATCTCATCGAACGCGACGGCGAGATCCTGGCCCGGCTCGAGGCCCTCGACGTCGGCAAGCCCGTCGGCCAGCCCACCATGCTCGACATCCCGATGGCCGCGGGCACGTTCCGTCACTTCGCCGGCTGGGCCGACAAGATCACCGGCCAGTCCATCCCGACCGCCGGCTACTTCGGCCAGCCCACCCACTCGTACACCGTCCGCGAACCGGTCGGCGTGATCGGCGCGATCGTCCCGTGGAACACCCCGCTGATGATCTCGGCATGGAAGATCGCCCCCGCACTCGCTGCCGGGAACACCCTGGTGGTCAAGCCACCGGAGGACGCACCGCTGTCGATCCTGCACCTCGCGACGCTGCTGGAGGAGGCCGGACTCCCCGCAGGCACCGTCAACATCGTGCCCGGGCTCGGCGAGGTCGCGGGTGACGCGCTCGCCGGCCACCCCGGCGTCGACAAGATCAGCTTCACCGGCAGCCCCCGCGTCGGCCGGATCATCGCCAAGCGCGCCGCCGACACGTTCAAGCGCACCACCCTCGAACTCGGCGGCAAGTCCCCGCAGATCATCCTCCCCGACGCCGACCTCGAGGCCGCCATCAACGGCACCGCGATGGGACTGTTCTTCAACCAGGGCGAGGTCTGCGCCGCGGGCACCCGCATCCTGGTGCACCGCTCGCTGTACTCGCAGGTGGTCGACGGTCTCGCCGCCGCCGCTGCCGCGCAGGTCCTCGGCGACCCGTTCGATCCGGCCACCACGATGGGCGCCCTGGTGAACGCGAAGCAGCGTGACACCGTCCTCGGCTACATCGAGGCCGGACGCAGCGAAGGCGCACGGGTCGCCGCCGGCGGTGGCCGCCCGGACGGGGACGGGTTCTTCGTCCAGCCGACCATCTTCGCGGACGCGAACAACGACATGAAGATCGCGCGGGAGGAGATCTTCGGCCCCGTCGGCACCGTCATCGCGTTCGACACCACCGCCGAGGCGATCGCGATCGCCAACGCCACCGATTACGGGCTCGCCGCCTCCATCTGGACGCGCGACGTGTCCCACGCCCACACCCTCGCCGGCAAGGTCCGCGCCGGAGCGGTCGCGGTCAACGGCTGGGCACCCATCGACCCCGCCCTGCCCTGGGGCGGCATGAAGACCAGCGGCACCGGCCGCGAACTCGGCTGGGCCGGAATCGAAGCCAACACCGAGGAGAAGGTCGTCACGATCATCCTCTGACCCCCACCGCATCGACGTCGTCGGACAGGAGCAGGACTTATGAAGACCCAGGCAGCAGTGCTGTGGGAACCCGGTCAGCCGTGGCAGATCGAAGAACTGGAACTCGACCCGCCGAAGCACGGAGAAGTGCTTCTGCAGTTGGCGGCGTCGGGGATGTGCCACTCGGACGAGCATGTCCGGGACGGCAGCCTGCCGCTCGGGTACTACCCGTTCATCGGTGGCCACGAGGGCGCCGGAGTCGTGCTCGAGGTCGGGCCCGGTGTCACCAGCGTCGAGAAGGGCGATCACGTCGCTCTCGGATTCATCCCCGCGTGCGGCCGGTGCCGGCAGTGCGCGACCGGCCAGTCCAGCATCTGCGACCTGGGAGCCCACCTGCTCGAGGGCTGGCAGATCTCGGACGGCACGGCGCGGCATCACGTTCGCGGCAAGGACGCCGCCATCCAGTGCCTGATCGGGACGTTCTCGCCGTATACGGTGGTCAACGAGGCGTCGTGCGTCAAGATCACGAAGGACATTCCCCTCGACAAGGCAGCGCTGGTCGGCTGCGGCGTCACCACCGGCTGGGGGTCGTCGGTGTACGCGGCCGGCGTCCAGGCCGGTGAGACCGTCGTCGTGATCGGCATGGGCGGCGTCGGGTGCGGGGCGGTCCAGGGCGCAGCGCTCGCCGGGGCGCGGCACGTCGTGGTCGTCGACCCGTCGGAATTCAAGCGGGAGCAGGCCAAGATCTTCGGCGCGACCCACACCGCGGCGAGCATCGACGAGGCGCTGCCGCTCCTCCAGGATCTGACGTGGGGCCAGCTCGCCGACAAGGTGCTCATCACCGTCGCGAATGCGAGTGGCCGCATCATCGCCCCGGCGATGGGCCTGGTGGCCAAGGGCGGCACCTGCGTCCACGTGTCGGTCGGCGACGTCACGCAGAACGACGTCGACCTGAACCTGTTCGATCTGACGGCGATGCGCAAGACCCTCAAAGGCGCGTGGTTCGGCAACGCGAACATCCGGTTCGACATCCCTCATCTGCTGCGCCTGTACATGGAGGGTCAGCTGAAGCTCGACGAGATGATCACGAGGACATACACACTCGATCAGATCAACGACGGCTACGAGGAGATGCGGAAGGCCGAGAACGTCCGCGGCGTCATCATGTACTCGTAGATCGGCACAGTCGGGAGCGGTGGGGCGCTGCACGCCTCTCCGCTCCCGTCATGGCTCCCTGTCCCATGCCGTACGTGTTCCTGATTGCCGCGATCGCCGCCGGTCTCGTCGTCTCGGGAGTGGTCGTTCTCAATCTCGGCGGAGCTCATTGATACCGTGGTCGCATGATCGCTGGTGGGGTAGGTACGTATCGTGCCTAAGCTCGTGGATCACGACGAACGTCGGCGAAGCATCACCGCCGCCGCCTGGCGGCTGATCGCCGCCCGCGGTATCGACGCCGCCAACATGCGCGACATCGCCACCGAGGCCGGCTACACCAACGGCGCCCTGAGTCACTACTTCGCCGGCAAGGACGAGATCCTCCGGACGTCGTACGAGCACATCTCCGAGGCCACCGACCGCCGGATCGAGGAGGCGCTCGGCGACGCGACCGGGCTCGACGCGCTGCGCATCCTGTGCCGCGAAGTGATGCCGATCAACGAGGAGCAACTCCTCGAGGCGCGGATCGCCGCCTCGCTGTGGCCCCGGGCCATGTACGACGAGCAGATGGCCGCGACCAACCGCCGGACGATGGACAATTGGCGCGAGCAGATGGCCGTCTTCCTGGATCAGGCGCGCGAGGAGGGCACTGTTGGCGACATCGACGTCAGCATCGTGGTCGAGCAACTCCTGAACATGATGATGGGCATGCAGATTCTGGGTGTCCTCACGCCGGGCGAAACGTCGGCGGCACGTCAGCTGGAGATGCTCGAGCAGTTCGTCGCCGCGCTCTGAGCCGGCCGCGGCTCGACCAAAAACGTTGCCCCGGAATCTGTTAGCTCGGCATTATTGACCGAACGGTCAGTATGTTCGGGCGCGAAACTCACTGTTTACACGAGGGCACCTCGGCTGTAACGTACGTCACTAAGCTTTTTATTCAACACCCGTAGAACCAAAGGATCGCGACATGCCCACCCTTTCCCCTGCGCGTATCGACCACCCGCTGTCGCTGCCGACCGTCGAAGAAATCGCCTCCCTCCGCGAGATCCTCGAGGCCGCCGACGCGCTGA
This sequence comes from Rhodococcus sp. A14, assembly GCF_011603105.1. Lineage (NCBI taxonomy): Bacteria > Bacillati > Actinomycetota > Actinomycetes > Mycobacteriales > Nocardiaceae > Rhodococcus > Rhodococcus sp. A14. The sequence goes on from NZ_JAAOQS010000004.1 coordinate 170,553, forward strand.
CCGAGCAGACGAGATTCGTCTACGTCGGCCTCGAGGAACCGGACAAGTCGACGCTGTACACGGCGGAGGCCCCGGAGACCGATCGCCGATTCCGCGTTCTGCTGCACGACATCTCGTCGCCGAACGCGGTGGACGTCGTGGTGTCCGTGACCCAGCGGTCGGTGATCAGCTCGGTAACCCTCGACGCCGTCCGCGACGGTCAGATGCCCGTCCTGGACGAGGAGTTCGAACTCGTCGAACAGGTGCTGGCCGCCGACGAACGCTGGCTCGCCGCGCTCGCCGCCCGCGGACTCGACGTCGCCGACGTCCGGGTCGCTCCCCTCTCCGCGGGTGTCTTCGACTACCCCGGCGAGACGGGCACGCGGATCCTCCGGGGGCTCGCGTTCCGCCAGGACCACCCGAAGGACCATGCCTGGGCCCACCCGATCGACGGGCTCGTCGGATTCGTCGACGTCATGAACCGGACCGTCACCGACGTTCTCGACCTCGGCGCCGTCCCGGTCCCCGAGGAATCGGGCAACTTCGACGACCTCGCCGTCACCGGCCCCCTGCGCACCACCCAGAAGCCCATCGAGATCACCCAGCCCGAGGGCCCCAGCTTCGTCGTCGACGGCAACCGCGTCGACTGGGAGAAGTGGTCGTTCCGTGTCGGTTTCGACGCCCGCGAGGGTCTCGTCCTCCATCAGCTCGGATTCGCCGACGGCGACCGGGTCCGCCCGATCATCCACCGCGCGTCCATCGCCGAGATGGTGGTGCCCTACGGCGATCCCTCGCCGGTCCGGTCGTGGCAGAACTACTTCGACACCGGCGAGTACATGGTGGGCCGCTACGCGAACGCCCTCGAACTCGGCTGCGACTGCGTCGGCGACATCACCTACTTCGACGCCGTCATCGCCGACGAGTTCGGCACCCCCAAGACGCTGAAGAACGCCGTGTGCATGCACGAGGAGGACTTCGGCGTGCTGTGGAAGCACACCGACCTGTGGGCCGGCTCCGCCGAGACCCGCCGCCAGCGCCGTCTCGTCATCTCCTTCTTCACCACCATCGGCAACTACGACTACGGCTTCTTCTGGTACCTGTACCTCGACGGCACCATCGAATTCGAGGTCAAGGCCACCGGCATCGTCTTCACGTCGGGTCATCCGGGCGGCGACTACCCGTATGCCTCGGAGATCGCCCCCGGCCTCGGCGCCCCGTACCACCAGCACTTGTTCAGCGCCCGCCTCGACATGATGATCGACGGCGACCGCAACTCCGTCGAGGAGGTGCAGACCAAGCGGGTGAAGATGGGCCCCGGGAACCTGCACGGAAACGCGTTCACCCTCGAGCGCACGCCGCTGACGAAGGAATCCGAGGCGCAGCGCCTCGCGGACAACAGCGTCGGACGCGTGTGGCACATCAGCAACCCGAACAAGCTGAACCGTCTGGGCAAGCCGGTGGCGTACGCACTCCACCCGGAGGGTCAGCCGATCCTGCTGGCCGACGACGACTCCTCGATCGCGGCGCGGGCGACGTTCGCCACCAAGCACCTGTGGGTCACCCAGTTCGACGAGAAGGAGCGTTACGCGGCAGGGGATTTCGTGAACCAGCACGCGGGTGGCGCCGGACTGCCCAGCTTCGTGGCCGGCGATCGGGATCTGGAGAACGAAGACGTCGTCGTCTGGCACACGTTCGGCCTCACGCACTTCCCGCGACCGGAGGACTGGCCGATCATGCCCGTCGACTACACCGGATTCACGTTGAAGCCCAACGGCTTCTTCGACCGCAACCCCGCTCTCGACGTTCCCCGCACGACGTCGAAGCACTGCGCGACCGGAGGCGGCAGCTGCCACGCGGACGGGGGAACAGATGTCTGACACCACCACGGGTTCGGGAGCCGGCACGTTACGCGGATCCATCGGCGTCGTCGGGATCGTCTTCCTCGTCATCGCCGCGGCCGCACCGCTGACCGCGATCGGCGGCGCTCTGCCCGTCATGATCGCGATCGGCAACGGCGCGGGCGCCCCGACCGCCTATCTCATCGCCGCACTGGTCCTGCTCGTCTTCAGCGTCGGATACGCGGCCATGAGCAGCCACATGGTCGACACCGGCGCCTTCTACGCCTACGTCGCCAAGGGGCTGGGCGAATCCTGCGGGCTCGGGGCCGCCGGGCTCGCACTTCTGACCTACACCGCCATCCAGGCCGCCGTGTACGGTCTGGCCGCCGCGACGATTCGGGGCCTCGTGGTCCAGTACGGCGGACCCGACCTGCCGTGGTGGATGTGGGCGCTCGTGCTCATCGCACTCGTGGCCGTGCTCGGATACCGCAGCATCGACCTCGGCGCCAAGGTCCTCGGGGTGCTCCTCGTGCTCGAGATCGGCATCATCCTGGCGCTGTCGTTCGGCGTGCTGGTGCGGGGCGGGGCCGCGGGTATCGACTTCGCGTCGTTCACCCCGACGTCGTTCTTCAGCGGATCCCCCGGTGTCGCATTGATGTTCGCGATCGCGTCGTTCATCGGCTTCGAGGCGACCGCGATCTACGGCGAGGAGGCCCGCAACCCCCGGCGCACGATTCCGATCGCGACGTACGCCGCCGTGATCGCCATCGGACTGGTGTACGCGCTGGCGAGCTGGGCCGTGGTGCTCGCGTTCGGCAGCGACAACGTCTCCGCCGCAGCCGCCGCCGACCCTGCCGGGCTGACGTTCGCCGCCGCCGCGCACTTCCTGGGCGGACCCGCGGCCGACGTCATGGCGATCATGCTCGTCACGAGCCTGTTCGCCGCACTCCTCGCCTTCCACAACGCCATCTCCCGGTACGTGTTCGCCCTGGCCCGCAAGGGCGCCGCTCCGCGCGCACTGTCCCGCACCCACACCAAGCACGGATCCCCGCATATCGGCTCGGTCGCCCAGACGATCTCCGCGACGGTGGTCGTGGGGGTGTTCGCCCTCGTCGGCGCGGACCCGGTGCTGGAACTGTTCACCTGGATGGCAGGTCTGGCCACCGTGAGCATCCTGGTGCTGATGGTGCTCACCAGCGTCGCGATCATCGCCTTCTTCGCCCGCACCCGGCTGGATACCCGGCTCTGGCACACGCGCATCGCTCCGGTGCTCGGATGCGTGGGTCTGGTGGCCGTCACCGGGTTGGTGCTCGACAACTTCACCACGCTGATCGGCGGGTCGGAACTGCTCGCGGACATCCTGCTGGCAGTGATCGCTCTGTTCTTCGTCGCCGGACTGGTCGTCGCCCGGGTCACCCGGCAGAGCCGGGCGGACGTCGGGCAGCGTCGCGAACTCACCCCCACGATCTGAGTTCGACGATGTTCGAGATCCCTGCCGTGCACGCGGCGATGCTCGTCGGAGCGGTCGGGGCCGTCGTGCCGATGTGGCGGGCGCACGGAACGGACTGCCGGGTGCGGATCGCGCACGGTGCGATGGCGGTGTCCATGGTCGCGATGATGATCCCCGGCGTGCCGGCGGGAATTCACCTGCTCGAGGGTGCCGTCCTCATCGCCCTCGCCGTCTTCGTCACCGGTGAGACCATGCACCGCCGGACAGCCGTTCCCTGCGCGGTGGACCTCACCGCCATGGGGGTGCTACTGCTCCTGGCCCCGACGTCCGCTCCCGCCTCGACGGCGTCGGCGCCGGCACCCTCGGGCCACCACCACGGTGGCGCAGGGATCTCGACGGGCTGGCTGCCTCTCGCTGTGCTCGTGTGCTGGGCACTGTTGACACTGCATCTCTTTCGCTCCACCCCGCGCCCCGAACACGGGTCCGGCGTCACGACCGCCGCGACGGGATCCGCACTGATGATCCTGGGCATGGCCCCCATGGCCGTCTGACATCCATCCCACCGACAGCAACCTGGAGGAACCGATGAGTTACGCCGATGCCGTCTACACCCACGGCAAGGTCTTCACCGTCGACGCGAACTTCACGATCGCCACCGCCCTCGCGGTGCGCGACGGACTCGTCCACGCGGTGGGCAGCGATGCGGAGATCGAAACCCTGATCGGGCCGGACACCGTGGTCACGGACCTCGGCGGGAAGACGATCCTCCCGGGAATCAACGACTCGCACCTGCACGCCATCGCCTACGGGCTCGACACTCCGCCGCTGTCGCTGGACGTGTCGTTCCCGGCCGTCCGGTCGATCGCGGACGTCCGTGAACTCGTGCGGGAGGCCGCCGCCGCGGCCGAGGACGGCGAGTGGATCATCGGAACCGGCTGGGACGACGGGTATCTCGACGAGTGTCTCGCCGAGGCCGGTCGGACGCCGACCCGCTGGGACCTCGACGAGGTGTCCCCGAACAATCCCGTGTTCCTGCAGGACTTCTCGCGCCACACGTCGTGGGTGAACAGCGCGGCGCTCACGCTCGCCGGGGTGGACGAGACCACCCCGTTGCCGCCGGGCAGCCTCATGCCCGTCGGTGAGGACGGCCTGCTGACCGGCATCGTCATGGAGGGTGCGCAGGCGCTGGTGCAGCGTGTTCTCCCGGCCCTCACCCGGGAGCGCCGGGAGGAGGCACTCCGCTCGGCGATCTCGATCCTGCAGAGCGAGGGCATCACCAGTTTCACCGATCCCGCGATCGGCCCCGGCGGCGAGGCCCTCGCCGGTGGCGCGATGGGCGCCGAGGGCCTCGCGGTGTATGCCGACCTCGCCCGCCGCGGCGAACTGGGCGCCCGCGTCAACCTTCTCCTCCTGCCCACCGGAATGTCCGGGTCGGCCGAGGATTTCGGACAGAACCTGGCGGACAGCGAGGTCCCGGAATCGGTGGATCCGCGGATGTTCCGGGTGCTCGGGGTGAAGGTGTTCGCCGACGGGATCCCGCCGAGCAAGACCGCGTGGATGCACGAGGAGTACGTCGGCGGCGGCTGCGGCTCACTCTGCGTCGGCGGCGACACCGACGAGCGTCAGGTGTACGAGGTGACCGAGATGGTCCGCATCGGCCACGAGTCCGGCTACCAGATCGGTGTGCACGTCACCGGTGACCGTGCCATCGACACCGTCGCCGACGCAATCATCGCCGCGCAGAATGCGCACCCCCGTGAGGATGCCCGGCACTACCTGATCCACGGCGACTTCATCAGCGAATCCACCCTGAAGCGCCTGGCCGACAACGGCATCGGCGTCAACATGAACCCGACGATCAAGTGGACGATCGCCGACCTGGAGGTCGGGGTGGTCGGGACCGAACGAGCCGCCTACGAATGGCCGTATCGCAGCGCCGTCGAATCCGGGGTGCACCTGATGAGCAGTTCCGATGCACCGGTCACACCGCCCGATTGGCGCCGGGGCATCTCGACGATGATCCTGCGCGAGAGCAAGGCCAGCGGCGCGGTGAGCGGGCCCGACCAGTGCATCGGGCTCGCCGACGCCGTCCGCACGTACACGATCAACGCAGCCTGGCAGGACTTCGCCGAGGACTGGAAGGGGTCCCTCGAGGTCGGCAAGGTGGCCGACCTGTGCATCCTCGACGGCGACCTCGAGACCATCGACCCACACGACATCCCGGCAATGCAGATCGTCTCCACCGTGCTGGGTGGAGAGGTCGTGTTCCAGCGCGTCGCCGAAAGCGTCGCGTAAGCCCGGTACCGATACGTCGGAACAGCCGGTTCGCCTCGGTCGGCGAACCGGCTGTGCGGCGTCTACCCGATCTGCCGATTCACTGAGCCCATGCCGCCTCGGCGATCCAGTACTCGCTTCCGTCGGCGCTGATTCCGCGTTGCCAGTCGGTGGTCCGTCTCAGGTTCGGCTCGACGCGCGCGGTAGCCGCGTCGGCGCCGTCCGGTCCGTCCTCCCGGGTCTGCCAGTGGACCCAGTTCACTTCGTTGCCGTCCTCGTCGTGCACAAAGAGGTCGACGTGGTGCCACCCGTAGCGGTGGGTGTCGGCGTAACAGGTCAGGAATGTCCGGTGATGATGCGAATAGTCCACGGGGTACCTCCGGGCCGCGGTGGTGTTTCCCACCACGCTAGAACCGGACCGCGCCCAACGGAATCCAAGAAACCTTTACCCGTGTGGGGGTCGGCCGCTCAGTGGTTCGGATCGGCGGGCAACGTGAACGTGAAGACGGCCCCGTGCGGATCGTTCTCGCGTGCGGTGAGTGTCCCACCCTGGCGGGTGATGATGCGGTGGCTCAGTGCGAGCCCGATTCCGTGACCCGTGGACTTCGAGGTGAACGCGCCGTCGAAGATTCGGCCGTCCGGGATGTGCGAGAGCCCCTTGCCGTGGTCCTCGACGCTCACGACGCCCTCCGTCTCGGTGACGTCGGTGCGTACCGTCACGATGCGGTCGGCTGCCGGCCATTCCGCCATCTCGTCGATCGCGTTGAAACAGAGGTTCAGGATGACCTGCCCGGTGAGCACACGTTCGCACACGACGGCAACCGTGTCGTGCGCACGGAGGTACTCGACGTGAACTCCCTTCTGCCGCGCCCGGATGTCGATGAAATACGCGCATTCGTCGACGATGTCGTTGAGATCGACGATCTGCTGTGACTCCTCGAGTTGCGTCACGTATTCACGCAGACTCCGGACGATCTGATTGGCCCGGTCGATCTGCTTGCGCGCCTCCCCCAGGCCCCAGCTCACCTCGTCGTGACCGGTCCGGCCGTCGTCGAGGCGGCTCTGCGTTCCGGCGATGAAATTGGTGGCGGCCGCGAGCGGCTGGGCCAACTCGTGAGCGATGGCCATCGCCATGTCGCCCATCGCGTTGTAGCGGGCCAGGTAATTGAGGTACTGCGAGTCCCGTTCGTGCTCCTGCTCGGTGCGGACGTGTTCGGTGACGTCGTGGAAGAGCAGCAGGTGGCCGCTCAGATCGTTCTCGATACCGATGTGCTGGCAGCTCCCCGCATGCCACCGGCGCTCCTCGGCTGACAGTTCCACCTCGTAGCGCAGGCTCTGGGAGCCCCCGTCTGCGGTCGTCAGTTGCAGGGCGCGCCGCACGCTCTCCCGTGACTGCCCCGCCCGGCAGAACTCCGTGAAGCGTTCGCCGACAAGCGATGCCACCGGAACCTTCAGCAGCTGCGACGCCGCCTCACTCGCGTACGTGATACGGCTGTCGTCGTCCAGGACGAGGATTCCTTCGGCCATGTTCCGCAGGAACGCGGCCAGGCGGGCCTCGGTGCGGGTGAGGTCGGCCTCGGTGCGGGTGAGGTCGCGACGCATCGACGTTTCCTGCTCGATGTCGCGGAACTGCACCATCACCACGGTCCGGGCGCTCAACTCGACCCGGATCGCGATCGCCTCCGTCAGGATTTCTCGCCCGCTCTTCGCGCGATACGTCCATTCGATGACCGCCGCCCCGTTGTCGACAGCCTCCTGCAGCCACCGCCGTCCCACCGACCGGCGGTACCGCTTCGCCGGGGAACTCATGTCGGGCGCCTTGAGCGGTTTGAGTTCCTCAACCGTGAACTCGAGCAGTTCGGACGCAGCCCGGTTCGCCCAGAGGATGTCCTTGGTGGCCGCATCATGGACCAGGACGCAGTAGCGAAGGGACTCGACGAGTCGTTCGTAGTCGGACGGCGCGAGATCGGACAATGCGGCCTCCTTCGGCTCACCTCGAGTCTACTGAGCGGACGGACCGCGGACACGATAGGGAAATCCTTTACTCCGAGGCGACATCTCTGCACGTCCGCGGGAGGAAGCACCGATTGAGTGATGCCCGCCACCGCAATAGCGTGAATTCGACACGAAAAACGCATCACCCCTTCTACTTCGCGTCGATCGGAGTATTTGATGACCAACGCACCGACCCTCGACACGACGGACGCCTCCGCGAACGGGACGCTGTCCTTCGAGGACGTCCTCGAGCACGTCGCAATGCGGCGGGAAGAGTTCGCTCGCCAGAAGTTCGTGCCTCGCGACATGATCGACGAGTTCAAGCAGATCGGCATCTACCGCGCGGCGACCCCCCGCCGATTCGGCGGCGACGCGCTGCCCCCGAGCGAGTTTCTGCGGATGATCGAACGCATCTCCGCGGTGGACGCGTCGGCGGGCTGGGTTGCCAGCTTCGGCTCGGCCCTCGTCTACCTGGCGGCACTGCCGCTCGCGACACAGGCGGAGTTGTACAAGGACAGCCCGGACCTCGTCTTCGCCGGCGGACTGTTCCCGGTCCAACCCGCCGAACAGGTGCCGGGTGGTCTGAAGATCACCGGGCAGTGGAAGTTCGCCAGCGGATGCAAGGGTGCCGACATTCTCGGTGTCGGAATCCGCGGCGGCGACTCCACAGCCGGAAAACCCCGCACCGCCCTGCTGTGGCCGAAGGACGTCGAGATCGTCGAGAACTGGGACGTGGTCGGCCTGTCGGGTACCGGAAGCCACGAACTGAAGGTCGACGGCGTCGTCGTCCCCGAGGATTGGACATTCATCCGGGGCGGAACCCCGACCGTCGACGAACCCCTCTACCGCTACCCCTCCATCGCGTACGCCGCCCAGGTCCTGGCCGTCGTCAATCTCGGAGTGGGCCGCGCCGCGCTCGACTACGCGATCAAGGTCGGTGCGGGACGCACGGGAATCACCGGAGCACCCAAGCTCGCCGATCGCGCCTACTACCGCATCGACCTGGCCAAGGCCGAGGCGACGCTGAGGTCCGCCCGTGCCTTCTTCTACGAGGTCACCGACGAGGCGTACGCCACGGTGGTGGCCGGTAAGCCCGTCCCGGACAAGCTTGCGGCGCTTCTTCGCCTGTCCTCGACGCACGTGGCCAAGGCGGGCGCCTCCGCCGTGCACACCGCATTTCAGTTGTCGGGCACCGGGGCGATCTACGACGGCAACGCGATGCAGCGCTACATGCGCGAGGCCCTGGTCCCGCCGCAGCATGCCTTCCTCGGCGACGGCATCTACGACAGCGCCGGTGCGGTGCTCATGGACATCCCGCCGTTCCCCGGCTTCATCTGACCACCCCGTTTCAATCGAGGAGACCAATCGTGAGTGACACCAAGACCGCACCGCTGCGAGTCCTGTTCTGCATCGGCATCAATCAGAACTTCTTCGACCTCCCGACCGGCCAGGGCGGGCTGGTGTGGAAGGCGTTCTCCGGGATGATGGACGCGGTGGCCGAGACACCGGGCGTCCGGGTGATCGGCGACATCGACGACGACAGCCACCTGGTCGGACCGTCGGACGGCTGGCCCTGGACCTGCTACATCCTCGCCGACGTCGACACCCAGGAGACCGTCAAGGCCGTCTGCAACCTCTTCCGCACCACCCCGGTCGGCGAGTACACGCTGTGGCGATACGCGAAGATCGAAGCCCGCATCGGCCGTGCGCTCACCGTCCGCGAAGACGTCGACCTCGGCGTGTGAGGAAAATGCACTCTGCGACCGCGACCGAGCGCATCGAGAGCCGCGAGGCCGTTCACCGCGTGATGTGCCGCTACATGGAACTGTGCGATGTTCCCTCCGTGGAGTTTTCGGTCGAGGAACTCGCCTCGCTGTTCACGCCCGACGCGGTGTGGGAAGGGATCGGCGCCGAGTACGCGCGCAAGTTCGGCACACGTCGGGGCCGGCCGGAGATCGTCGGAATGCTCACCGCGTACCTTCCACCGAACTCCCATTTTCGGGGAAATGTGCACCTGCTCGGGAGTGAGCAGATCGACGTGGACGGCCCCGCGGCGCGGGGGCGGTGGATCATGCAGCAGCTGTCGCGATACGAGGACGAATCGGCCGAACTGCTCGTCGCACGCATCACCGCCGAGTGTGAAGTGCGGGGCGGTATCGCCCGAATCAAGCACTTCACGACCGAGAAGCTGTTCGTCACTCGGCTCGACGAGGCGACACGACTGCTCGAATCGAATGGAAAGAGAACGTGATGACCACTTCCCTGGATCCCACCACCACTACAGACACCAACTTTGCGGCCCTCGCCACGGACGACCGCGTGGACGGATCGCTGTACACCGACCCCGACATGTTCGAGGCGGAACTCGAAAGGATCTTCTACCGCACCTGGGTTTGGGTTGCCCACGAGAGCGAGATCCCCGAGGCCGGAAGCTACAAGATGGCGACCATCGGCCGGCAACCGGTGATCGTCAACCGCGACCGCAAGGGGAACTTCAATGTCCTGCTGAACCGGTGCCGCCACCGCGGGGCCAGCGTCTGCGAGGTCCCCAAGGGCAAGGCGAACGGGTTCACCTGCCCCTATCACAGCTGGTCGTACGCCCTCGACGGGCGACTGCGCGGAATCCCGTACCCCGATGGTTACGACGAGGACCTCGACAAGAAGGACCTGCCCCTGCAGAGCCTGCGGGTGGAGTCCTACGCCGGGATGATCTTCGCCAGCTTCAACCCCGACGTCGAACCCCTCGACGACTTCCTCGGCGACGCGAAGGTATGGATCGACCTGTTCATGAAGCAGGGCGCCGGATACCCCGTCAAGACGCAGGGCGAACATTGCTTCCGCTTCCGCGGAAACTGGAAGATCCAGTTGGAGAACACCACCGACGGATACCACTTCCCGATCGTGCACCGATCCTGGATGTCCTCCGTCGACGCCGAGACCGCCGACATGCTCTCCTTCATGACCGACGACAACGCCGTGACCCACGCTCTCGGAAACGGCCACAGCGTCGCCATCATGGTCCCGGAGCACGTCGACCTGGACCACGACGACGGCACCGAGAAGATTCAGGCCCGTTTCGACCACATCGTCGAAGAACTGTCGAAGACGATGCCCGCCGACAAGGTCCGCCGCATCGTCCGCTCCATGCACGGCGCCGGGTTCAACCTCAACATCTTCCCCAACGTCGCGATGTCGATGTCATTCTTCCGGGTACTACGCCCGATCTCGGTCGACGAGACCGAGATCCGGCACATCGCCCTCGGCATGGACGGCGGACCGGAGATCGTCAACCGCGAACGCCTCCGCATCCACGAACATTTCCAGGGCCCGTTCGGGTTCGGCAGCCCCGACGATTCCGAGGCCTGGGACCGGGTACAACGCGGATCCCGCGGCGCACCCGGAATGCCGATCATGGTGAACCGCGGTCTCAATCGTGAAGCGCTCGACAGCGACGGACACCGCACCTCGCACGTCACCGACGAGACCGGCATGCGCGAGGCCTACGCAATGTGGAAGAGGATGATGACCGATGAGGACTGATCTGATGACCGCCCAACTCGCCGACACCCGGGTACTGCAGGCGATCGAACTCATCTGGCACGAAGCGGCCCTCCTCGACGCCAAGGACTACCAGGCGTGGGACGCCCTCTGGACCGACGAAGGCCGGTACATCATTCCCATCGACCCGGACACCGACGACTTCGACGGATCCCTGAACATGGTCAACGACGACACTCGCATGCGGCGCATGCGTATCGAACGCCTGACCTCCGGATACTCGATGTCCGCGCTCGCCGCCGCCCGGACGGTCCGCACCGTCTCGCGGTTCACGGTCGAGGAGCGAACCGAGGACTCGATCACCGTGAGGTCCGCGCAAATCCTCGTGGGTTTCAAGCGCGACGATCAGCAGACCCTCGCCGCCGACGTCACGCACCGCATCCGCTACACCGAGAGGGGACCGCGGTTGGATCTCAAGGTCATCCGGCTGGTGAACTCGCAGGCAGCGGTCAACGCCTCCGGCTACCTGCTCTGACCAGCATTTTCCGAACCTCATCGATCGAACAGGAGCTCGACGTGGATTCTGTCGCAGTAGTCACCGGCGGCGGACGCGGCCTCGGTGCCGCGATCGCACACCAATTGCACGACCGCGGATACCGCGTCGCGGTCGCGGACATCGACAGCGGTGCCGCGAAAGAGACCGCGGCGGACCTGGATCCGGACGGCGACACGGCCATCGGCGTGGAGTTGGACGTCCGGAAGCGGAAGAGTTTCGAAGCCGTACGTGACCGGCTGATCCAGGAGTGGGGCGGCATCGACGTCCTCGTCAACAACGCCGGCCGGTCGCAGACGGGCACGCTGATGGACATCGCACCGGAGGAATTCTCCGACATCGTCGAGATCAACCTCAACGGCGCCTTTCTCGGCTGCCAGGTGTTCGGAAGCTATTTCGCCGAGAAGCGATACGGCAGAATCGTCAACATCGCGTCGCTGGCGGGACAGAACGGTGGCACGGCGACCGGCGCGCACTACGCCGCGGCCAAGGGCGGCGTCGGCACACTGACCAAGGTCTTCGCACGCGAACTCGCCCCGTCGGGTGTCACGGTGAACGCCGTCTCCCCTGGTCCTCTGGATCTACCGGTGGTGCGTGAGACGGTGCCCGCGGACAAGCTGGCCGCCATCCTCACCACGATTCCGGTGGGCACCCTGGGCTCGCCCGACTTCATAGCCGAGACCGTCGCCCTGCTCGCATCGCCGACGGCCGCGTCGGTCACGGGAGCCTGCTGGGACGTCAACGGCGGCCTGTACATGCGCTGACCCCGCTCCAGGGCGACGGGTCGCAGCACCGGAGGAAAAATCACCATGAGCATGTTCACTGTCACTGTTGCGGACATTGTCGAGGAAACGCCGGACATCAAATCGTTCCGGCTTGTTCGGACGGACGGTTCACCGTTCGACCCGTACCCTGCCGGCGCCCACATCGACATCCTCGGCCCCACCGAGGTCCTCACCCAGTACTCGCTGTGCAGTCCGCCGCACGAGTCCGAATCCTATGTGGTCGCCGTCAAACGCGAGACCGGACCCCGCGGCGGCTCGGCCGCACTGCACGATCGTGTGACGATCGGCAGCGAGTTGCAGATCAGCCGGCCGCGCACACTGCTCACGCTCGCCGAGGGCGCCGATCGGCACATCCTCGTGGCGGCGGGGATCGGGCTGACCCCGATGCTGAGTCTGGCGTTCGCGTTGCACCGGCAGGGACAACAGTTCGACCTGCACTACTTCGCGCGGACGAGGGCGCAGGCCGCGTTCGTCGAACTGCTGGAGAGCGCGGATCTCCGCCGGGACGTGCACCTGCACTTCGGCCTGACGAGGGACGACCAGCTCTCCGCCCTCGAGAAGATCCTGGCGGACGCGTCCGCCGCCACGCACGTCTACACCTGTGGCCCCGAAGGTTTCATGGATCGGGTGCGAGGGTTGGCGGAACCCGCTGTCGGGGAGGACGCGGTCCACTTCGAACACTTCGAGGCGGCGACGCCTACCGCGACCGGATCGGACACGGCGTTCGAGTTGGAACTCGACACGGGCGAGGTGTTCGAAGTGCCTGCCGGGAAGTCCATCGCCGACGTACTCGAAGAGAACGACATCGAGATCGACACGTCGTGCCGGGAAGGTATCTGCGGCACGTGCGTCCTGGAAGTGCTGGAGGGCGAGCCCGACCACCGCGACAATTGCCTCACCAAGAGTGAGAGAAAGGCGGGAGACAGAATTGCCGCGTGTGTGTCGCGCGCGAAATCCGGGCGACTACTCGTCGAACTTCCCTGAAAAGAACTGAATTATTTCAGGTGACGGCAATTCCGGCCTGCAGAATATCGCGTACGAGAACCGCGATGCTTTCCGCTCCGGTCTTTTCCTTGATACGGGTGCGATGCACGTCGACCGTCTTCACGCTGATTCCCAGCTCTTTCGCAATGTTCTTGCTCGGCAATCCGTCGAGGACGAGTGCGAGGATTTCCTTTTCTCGCACCGTCAGCGCGTCTATTCGTCCCTGCAATTCCGTTCTCGTCCGACGTTCGCCGAACCGTTGACGCGCAACCCGGAGCGCGTCCTGAATGACGTCGAGCATGTGCTGCGGATCGTAGGGCTTCTCGATGAATGTCAGCGCACCCCGCTGGAGGGCCCGCACCGACATCTTGATGTCACCGTGCGCCGACACGAAGATGATCGGGATCGGGGATTCGTCGGCGAGGAGTGCCTCCTGGAGTTGGAATCCCCCGACTTCCGGCATGCGGACGTCCAGTACGAGGCAGGCCGGGATGTCGCGGCGGTACTCGTCCAGGAACGACTGAACGGAGAAGTAGTACTCCGACGTGATGTTGACCGAATCGAGTAGCCATGCAAGCGATGCGCACAACTCCTGATCGTCGTCGACGATGTAAACCCGTGTTTCTTGCTGATCCATCGAATCCTGCCTCGCACAGATGGCTTGCTTCCTCGTCCAGTCAACACCGACCGTAACGGAAGCGGTAGGCAACTGAAGGAATCCCCTACTCGGATACGCGACTTACTGCGCGAAAGTAGCGTCGCCGCCAATGTTCCAGCGCACGACGCGCGTCATATCCTTCTTGCAGGAACGCCGGCGCAACGTGGTGACACGACTTCCTGTTCCAACTCATGGAGACGAAATGCCCGAACTCACAACCATGCAATCGATCTTCCGCACCGCCATGGCGAATCTGCCGGCCGCGGTCAACATCGTGACGACCGACGGCCCTGCCGGGCGCTGCGGAATGACGGTGACCGCCGTCTGCTCGGTGACCGACTCCCCGCCCACCGCACTCGTGTGCGTGAATCAGAACAGCGCCATGCACAACGTATTCCGGAACAACGGCCGAGTCGGTATCAACGTGCTCTCCGGCGACGACGAAGAGCTGGCCATGCATTTCGCGGGCGCAACCCAAGTCGCGATGGCGGACCGGTTCCAGTGGGACATCTGGGAAGAAGACACCGACGACGGTGTTCCGATCCTGCGCGCCGCACACGTGGTGCTCGCCGGCCGGATCGCGGACAGCAAGACCGTGGGATCGCATTCGGTGATGTTCGTCGAACTGGACCGCGTGAAGACGCGCGAACACGGCGACAGCCTCGTCTACTTCCAACGCAAATTCCACCGTTTGTCGGTTCCGGTCGAGTCCCCCGACTGGCTGTTCTACGACGAATGGTCCGATCCGATCACCGTGACGCCCGCCCTCGTTCCCGCCGCAGCCGGAGGAAAATAGCCATGGTCACCTCGTCACCGCCCGAACAAGTCCCACAGAATTCCGACCTGCAGGTGCTCGCAGACACGCGTGCCGCCTTGACGTTTCGTCTCAGCGCCCTGGTCCTCGCACTGTTCCTGCCCCTGCCGATCCTCGGTGGGTTCACCTCGCTGCTCGACGGCGTCGTCTTCAGCGGTGTCACGGTGGCGTGGCTCTACGCGGTCGCGCAATTCGTCGTCGCCATCGTCGTGGCCCGGTACTACATGGCGCGGGCAGCCGAACTCGACTCCCGGACCGCCTCGCCGGCGAAAGGATAACGCGCCATGAACCTCGTCTCAGCATCGCTTTTCGCGGCCCTCGTCGCTGTCACCCTGATGATCACCGCATGGGCTTCGAAGAGGAACAAGTCCGCCGCCGATCACTACGTCGCAGGCGGCAGCCTCACCGGCAGGCAGAACGGTGTCGCCATCGCCGGCGACTTCATCTCTGCCGCCTCGTTTCTCGGAGTCACCGGTGCGATCGCGCTGACCGGTTTCAACGGGTTCTACCTCGCGGTCTTCGTGCCCGTCGCGTTCGTCCTCGCGATGCTGCTGATCGCGGAACCCCTGCGCAACCTCGGCCGCTTCACGCTGGCGGATGTCCTCGCCACCCGGTTCCCCGGCAAGGACGTGCGGTCGATGATGGCGATCAGCACGGTGGTGATCAGCGTGGTCTATCTCGTGTCGCAGCTGGTCGGTGCCGCGCTTCTGGTGTCGTTGCTGTTCGACCTCGACTACGCCGTGGCCGTGTTGATCATCGGAACACTCACCACCGCGTACACGTTGGTGGGTGGAATGCTCGCCACCAGCTGGATCCAGATCATCAAGACCGGTCTCCTCATGGTCTGCGCCGTCGTGCTGTTCGTTCTCGTGCTGGTGCGCTTCGACTTCAATCCCTTCGGCCCGTTCAGCACCGCGCTCGCCGAGTTCGGGCAATCATTCGTCGCGCCGCAGCGCACGTCCGGTACCGCGTCGTTCGACCAGTTGTCGCAGACCGTCGGGCTCGTGCTCGGCGTGCTCGGCCTGCCGCACGTGATGATCCGCTTCCTCACCGTTCCGGACGCGAAGCAGGCGAGAACGTCCGCCTACACGGCGATCTGGATCTTCTTCGCCTTCTACCTGCTGGTTCCCGTGCTCGGTTACGGCGCCGCCAAGCTGGTCGGTGTCGAGGTGATCAAGTCCGAGAATCGGGGCGGCAACCTCGCGGTCGCGCAGCTCGCCGAGACAGTCGGCGGCGGAGTCCTGCTGGCGTTCGTCGCGGCCGTGGCGTTCGTGACCATTCTGGCCGCGCTGTCCGGCCTGGTGATCGCCACCTCCGGTGCGATCGCACACGACCTGTACGGGCAGGTGATCAGGAACGGATCGGTGTCGGCGAAGGCTCAGCACCGCGCGGCCCGCGTCGCGACGGTGGCCACCTGCGTCATCGGTGTCGCCATCGCATTCGCGGCGCAGAAGCAGAACGTCGCGTTCCTCGCGTCACTGGGCATGTCCATCGCAGCATGTGCGAACCTACCGGCACTGCTTCTGACCATGTACTGGAAGCGCATGACGGCGCGCGCCGTCATCTCCGGCATCGTGGTCGGGCTCGTCCTGTCGGTCACCGTCATCCTGCTCAGCCCGGTCGTGCAGGGACCGGACTCCATCCTCGGATTCTCGAACCCGGCACTTGCCGTGGCACCCCTCTCGCTGGCGGTGTCCGTCATCGTCGCGCTGGTGTCGGCACCGTCCGGGGAGACGAAAGCACGAGCCGATCGCCTCTTCTCGGTGATGCGCACCCGAGCACTCACCGGGCAGACCGAGACGACGAACGACGACACGATGGTGGCGATGCAATGAAGACGGAACTACGGTCACCGAGCCCACTCCGGGACCTGGCCGAGCAGCTGGCGACGGGCGCGACAACGCCGATCGACGTGGCGGAGGCGGCACTCGCACGGATCGCGGACCTCGAGCCGGATATCCACGCCTGGGCCCACCTCGATGCCGACTCGGTGCGGTCCGCGGCCGCCCGGATCCAGGACAGCGGCCCGGACGGCGCGCTCTGGGGCGTGCCCGTCGGCGTCAAGGATCTCATCGACGTCGCCGGTATGCCGACGCGCTGTGGCAGTGAGCTGCGGAGCACGGAACCGGCGACGACGGACGCCGACTGTGTGGCACGGTCGCGCGCACTCGGCGCGCTCCCGTTCGGCAAGACCGTCACCACCGAGTTCGGGTATTTCAAGCCCGGCCCGACCCGCAATCCCCGCGCCCTGGGTCACACCCCCGGCGGGTCGTCGAGCGGCTCGGCGGCAGCGGTGGCCGCGGGCATGGTGCCGCTGGCGTTCGGCACGCAGACCGCGGGGTCGCTGACGAGGCCCGCGTCGTTCTGCGGAGTCGCAGGTTTCGTCACCGCCCACGGCGAACTTCCGACCGCGGGCATCACCGGGCTGAGTCCCGGTCTCGACACGGTGGGGCTGCTGGCACGAACCGTGCCCGATCTCCACTTCGCGTGGACCGCACTGCGCGACGGCACGCGGGCGCCCGTTCTCGAGCCTTCCGCTCCGCGCCGGCTTCGCCTCTGGAGTGGGTTCGAGCTCGGCGAGGTGTCCCGAGAGATGACGGCGGCGCTCAGGACTACCGCTGATTCCGCCGAGTCGGCGGGGATCGGGTGCCGTGAGTTGGACGCCGCCGCAAAGATTGTGGCACTGACGGAACACCACCACACCGTGATGGCGTACGAGGCGACCAGGGAACGCGCCGCAGAGGCCGCGCAGACCGACAAGATCAGCGCACCCCTCGCCGAACTGTTCGCCGCGGGGGCAGCGACCGCAGAGGCCGACTACCGTGCCGCCCTCGCCGGAATCCGCGAGACCCGACAGCTGCTGCTCTCGGCGTTGGACGAGGACGAAGCAATCCTCGGGCCCGCGGCTCTCGGCGCCGCTCCACCCGGGCACGACGCGACCGGAACGCCCATCCTGAGCCGACCGTGGCAGGCCATGGGTCTGCCGGTGGTCACCATCCCCGGGAAGTGTGACAGCACGGGTCTTCCCCTCGGATTACAGCTGATCGGGCGTCCCGGCGCCGAGCAACGCTTGTTCGAAACAGCAGCGTGGCTGGAAGCCGTACTCTGACAACGACAGAAGGTCGTCAGTCGACGAAGATCGACGGTTGGCGATCCTTCCACGGCGCAGCCTGCTCCAACTGCGCGGCCACCTGCAGCAGCAGATCCTCTCTGCCGGTGGCCGCGACGAGCTGGACGCCAATGGGGAGGCCCTCCCTGCTCAGCGCGAGCGGCAGGCTGACCGCGGGATACCCGGACACGTTGAACGGTGCCGTGAACGGTCCGAACTCGAAGATGCGGCGTAGCCACGAGCGCAGGATCGCCGCACCCGTGGCGATCGCAGTGAGTGTCGACGCCTCGACGACGTCCTCCGCGTCGAATTGCGGGCGCGTCTCGGTCACAGTGTGGCCGATCCATTCGAGGATCTTGCCGGCGGCGATCGTGGCCGCCGATACCTGCATCTCGACCGAACTCCCGCCCCACGGCTCGGTCGTCAGGGCCACCCGCAGACGGCCGGGATCGGCGCGCATCGTGTCGGCGTAGCGACCGGACTGCGCCGGGGCGGTGTACTTTTCACCGACCGGCGGGGCGGCGACGGCGTCCAGCAAATGGGCCGTGTCGCGGATGGTCCGGGTGAGGGCGAACTCGTAGATGTGCCCGAACCCCGCCTCACCGACCAGTGGGCCGCAGGGGATTCGGCCGCGGCTCGGTTTCAGGCCGACGAGCCCGCAGCACGAGGCAGGCACCCGGAGCGAACCGGCGCCGTCGTTGCCGTGCGCATCGTCAGTGCGCCGAGGTCGGCATCGGCCTGCGCGATCGCGACGCGCGCAACGGCTTCGACCTCCGTTGCCGTCACCTCACCGGCCCGGATCAGCTCACTCAGACCGACGGCGTCGAGCCCGGTGTACTCGCGCAGTTCCAGCGGTCCCACTCCTCAGGTCGCGACGACCGATTCAGTGTGACCCGGAGGGCCGTGCGGCGCGACCGAATTTCTGCCGCCGTCACGCAGTGATCGACAGCAGTTCCTGTTCGCGGAAGGCTCGCGGCGAGACCCCGTACGTCTCCTTGAACAGCCGCGAGAAGTGCGACGAGTTGACGAGACCGTATCGGGCACAGATGGTTCCGATGCTGTCGCCGCGGAATCGGACGTCCTTGAGGTCGCGGCGGCACTTCTCGAGCCTGCGGTGGCGGATCCACCCGGCCACCGTGTGTCCGTCCGCCTCGAACATCTTCTGCAGGTGCCGCGTCGATACGTGGTGGTGGGACGCCACCGTCGCGGTGTCGAGTGTGGGGTCGTGCAGGTGCGCGTCGATGAACGACCTCACACGTAGCAGCAACGACGCGCCGGGAGCGGTGGCGTCGGCGGGCGCCTCCGATTGCACCGCGGCACTGAGCAGGTCGAGCACCGCATCCTCGACGAGGGGGGTCGTCGGCATGGTGCCGGTGACGACGGAGTGGTGGAGGTTCGTCAGGAACGGCGAGACGAGCGCGCCCATGCCGGTGCTGCCCTGGATGCGGCGCGCGGAGACGGTGCCCAGTTCCCGCGAGGCGATGCGCAGTAGTTCGCGAGGAAACATCAGCACGAACATGCTGAAGTCGCCCGCGAAGTGCAGGTCGTACGGCTTGCTGGTGTCGTAGACGGCGAAGTCGCCGGGTCCGAGCACGGCCTCTCGATCGTCCTGGACGATGACGCCGCTCCCCGACAGTTGCAGGCCCACCTTCACCAGGCCGGGGTCCGACCGCTTGATCGACGTGCGGGTCCGACGCACGTCGACCGCGTGTCCCCCGACCTCGCTGAGCTGCAACCCGCCGAGCGCGGTGGTGCGCAGGGTCCCGGTGAAGCGCCCCGGCCCGTCCTCCGCCGTGGACACCACGGCGAGCGGGACGAACGCCGTGGAGACGGCCTGACGCCAGTGCTCGAACTGCCCGTCGTCACGCGCGGGCCCACCACCGAGACGCACCTTCGATCACCTCACAGAGCGGAGCGGTTGTCGATCAGTCGACGTGCCTTACCGAGTGAGCGTTCGAGGTCGCCGGGAGCGACGACGTCGACCTTCACGCTCACGCCGATCCTATTCTTCACCAGCTTCTGCAGTTCACCCGCGGCCCGCGCGTGGTCGTCGGTCACGGCATCCGGACGCGATTCCACCCGCACGGTCAGCTCGTCCATGCGGCCCGGGCGGTCGAGGATGCACTGGAACTGGGGTGCCAGCGCCGGCACCGCGAGGATCAGTTCCTCGATCTGGGTGGGGAACAGATTCACCCCGCGCAGGATGATCATGTCGTCGGTGCGTCCGGTGACCTTCTGCATCCGCCGCACGGACCGCGCCGTTCCCGGCAGCAGCCGCGTGAGGTCGCGGGTGCGGTACCGGATGATCGGCATGGCCTCCTTGGTCAGCGACGTGAAGACGAGTTCGCCCTCCTCACCGTCGGGCAGCACCTCCCCGGTGACCGGGTCGATGATCTCCGGGTAGAAGTGGTCCTCCCAGATGTGCAGGCCGTCCTTGGTCTCGACGCATTCCATCGCGACACCCGGACCCATCACCTCGGACAGTCCGTAGATGTCGACGGCGTCCATGTTCAGCTGCTTCTCGAGTTCGCAACGCATCTCCTCGGTCCACGGCTCCGCTCCGAACACACCGGTCCGCAGCGACGTCTTCGACGGATCGATGCCCTTCGTGATCATCGCGTCGACGATCGTGAGCATGTACGACGGGGTCACCATGATCGCGTCCGGCTCGAAGTCCTCGATCAGCTGGATCTGGCGGTCCGTCATGCCACCGGACATCGGGATCACCGTGCAGCCCAGCCGCTCCGCACCGTAGTGCGCGCCGAGGCCACCGGTGAACAGGCCGTACCCGTACGCGACGTGCACCTTGTCCGACGGCTTCACCCCACCCGCCCGCAAGCTCCGCGCGACCAGATCGGCCCAGTTGTTCAGGTCGCCCGTGGTGTAGCCGACGACCGTCGGGCGCCCGGTGGTCCCGGAGGACGCGTGGATGCGCGAGACCTTCTCCTGCGGCACCGCGAACATCCCGAACGGGTAGTTCGCCCGCAGGTCCGCCTTCGCCGTGAACGGGAACTTCGCCAGGTCGGACAGGTCCTTCAGGTCGCTCGGGTGGACACCGGCGTCGTCGAACGCCTTCCGGTAGTGCGGAACGTTGTTGTACGCGTGGAGAAGTGACCACTGCAGGCGTTCGAGTTGCAGCGATGAGATCCGGTCGCGCGTGGCGAACTCGATGTCCTGCGAGGGGGTGGCGATACTGGTCATTCTAGTCTCCGGGGTGGGCGGGCTG